>JAUQXC010000396.1 GCA_030834825.1 Thermoflexales bacterium | reverse complement strand
CTTGTCACTCTGAATAATCCAAGCAATAGACCCTACATAGTATTGATTTTTGCCCTGATCGTGCTGATCTTGTGGCTTACCTGGGTGATTCATCTGTTAAGGAAATCAGACGATAGTCAAATTTTACTGCGCTGGAAACGGCCCCGACCAACTTCCGAAATAGTCCTGGCAGTGGTCTTGGCGCTGGCAGGTGTTGCTTCGATGATTTATGGCCTTGTGTATCGGCCGGTGAAGATGGACTATGTTTTTTTTGGCCTGCTTTTCATCTCCGCTTTTCCAGTCTTGTACTTTCAAAAGGAAGCCCGTTTAACTGAGAAGGGCGTTGAGACCGGGCGCGATTACATCCGTTGGGAGCAGGTTGAAGCGTATCATTGGTCCAAGTATGAAAAGCCGCCTCTCACACAAGTCTTCTTCAAAACCTCGCGACGCTTGCCCGCTGTCATTTTGGTGCAACTCGATCTACCTCTCGACAAGAAAGCCGCCGTCAACAAGATTGTGCTGCAAAAGGTGCAGCAGATCCCTGGCGTCACCGAGAAAACCTCGTTGACCTCCTGAGTCTCACATGCCCGACGACTTCGCCTCCAAAGTCCAGCGACAAATTGAACGCTTACAGCACTGCTCATATCAAGCAATCGAAGCCGAGGTCGCGCAGAAGCGCATCGCCTGGTTTCAGCGACCCGATCAAAGCGCGGCCCGTTACGATCATCCCACCCCCCGGCAGGCTTTTGATCTCTTGTTCTTCGATTACATGGGCCTCGCTCCAGACGAACTGCCGATTGTGACCGAAACGGATACCGAAATCGTGTGGCAATCCGCCAATCCCTGCCCAACGCTCGAAGCGGTGAAGGCGTTGGGACTCGATACACGCACCGTTTGCCGCACGGCCTATGAGAAATCGACGCAGGCCTTTGTGTCGCAACTCGATCCGCAGTTGAGGTTTCTCCGCAGCTATGAAGAGATTCGGCCTTATACCCCTTACTGCCTCGAGAGGATCGTGCGCGTGGACTTTGAGGCGCTGATGCGCCTCGCCATTGAAGAAGCGCGGGCCTCGCGACAGGAAGGCAATAAGGGTTATGGGGCGGTCATCGTGCTGGAGCAGCGCATCCTGGCACAGGCGCATGATACGGCGGTGACTCAACGCGATCCCAGCCTGCACGCCGAAGTGAATGCGATACGACAGGCTGCACGAGTGCTAGGCGATAGCAACTTAGGCGGCGCGATCCTCTTCTCCACGTGCGAACCGTGCCCCATGTGTTCCTCGCTGGCCGTCTGGGCCAACCTCACGACGCTGGTTTACGGCGCATCGATCGAAGAGACAGCGGCGCTGGGCAAAGCGCGTATCCACGTGAGCGCTGCGGAAATCGTCGAAAAATCCCCGGTGATGATCGAAGTGATGGGCGGTGTGCTGCAAGAGGAATGTCTCGCGCTGTACCGTTAGTGTGCTATCGCATCCGGCCTGCCCACCACCCACAATCCGTGGCACAGCGGGTACAATCAAACAAGCGTTGCGCTTTTGCGAGATCGCTTGCCCGGCAAACGAATCATCGCCCGATCGCGCGGCTAATTCGAAGAGGAGACAGGTCATGCCATCGACGCAGAAGACCAAGGCCGAGCTTCCGGTGAAGTTGTTCAAGTCTCAGAAGGAGTGGGCCACGTGGTTGGACAAGCAGCACGCCAAGTCGGCCGGTGTTTGGTTGAAGTTGGCCAAGAAGGATGCCAAGTTGAAATCGGTGACCTCTGCCGAAGCGGTGGAAGTGGCCTTGTGTTACGGCTGGATCGACGGGCAGGGGAAGGGCCTGGACGAGTCGGCCTGGTTGCAGAAGTTCACGCCGCGCGGTCCCCGCAGCATCTGGTCCAAGATCAACCGGACGAAGGCGCTGGCTTTGATCAAGAGCGGGCGCATGCAACCGGCGGGGCTGGTGGCCATCGAACTGGCGAAGAAAAACGGGCGCTGGGCTGCGGCGTACGATTCGCACCGCACGGCGACGGTGCCGGAGGACTTTCAGGCCGAACTGGATAAGAACCCCAAGGCGCAGGCCTTCTTCCAGACGTTGAGTAGCGCCAATCGTTATGCCATTCTCTTTAGGTTGCAGACGGCTAAAAAAGCCGAGACCCGCGCGCGGCGTATCACGCAGTTCATCCACATGTTGGAACAGCATGAAAAGATCCATCCCTGACAGGAACCACTGAACTTTTTAGGCGCTTCAGACTTTAGCCGGAGAAAGCCCTGCAGAAACCGGGTTTCTCCGTGCCCGTCGTTCAATTCCATTTGGAAGGTAGAAACCCGGTTTCTCCGATTGACCGTAACCCCATGCGACCCGGAAGAGCCACTTTTTTACGGTAAGGAAGCGTGTGTTGCTGCGTCACTTACTCTCGATCTTGCTTTTGCCGTTTGGCGTCGTGGTGATCGTGCCGGCCTGGCTGCTCATCGCTTATGCGGCGGGTAACACACCCTGGGCCGAAGCCTCTCCCCTCGTGTGGGTGCTGTGCGCCTTGGGCCTGGTGTTTTTAATCGGCGGGCTGGGATTGTTCAGTTGGTGCGTGAGCTTGTTCGACCGGGTGGGGCGAGGCACACTCGCGCCCTGGGATTCCACGCGTCACCTGGTGGCGGTGGGGCCTTATCGCTATATCCGCAATCCGATGATCAGTGGCGTCGCTGCAATGTTGGTGGGCGAAGCGTTGCTGTGGGGGTCAAGCGTGTTGGGTTTGTGGGCGGGCCTCTTTATCACGATCAATCACATTTACTTTGTGTTATTCGAGGAGCCAGGGTTGGAAAAACGGTTTGGGGAGAGTTATCGCGCTTACAAGGCTGCGGTTCCACGTTGGATTCCCCGGCTTAGATTTCGAAGGAACATCTGAAGATGATTCTACACTGTCTCGCGAAACAATCCATCGACGGTTGAGTCGCACCTGACTAGACAAGACGTCGGTAGCTCTTTTGCCGCATTTTGGTTTATCTGCTTTCGCCATAGCTCCGCAGTCCTAG
>JAUQXC010000395.1 GCA_030834825.1 Thermoflexales bacterium | reverse complement strand
CTGTTGTCGATCCCTCGGCGTGTAGCAGATGTTGAAGAGGCGGAGGCCGATCGGGTTGAGGCCTAACCCTTTTCAGTTCTCACGGCACGGACTTCTTCATTAAGCAAGGAAGTCCGTGTTTGTTTATGGCCTAATCGGGTGACCACCTCCTTGCCCATCATAACAATCTGAGAATTTGCACGGCACAGACGTGACAAACCACTCTGCCCTTTTTGGGTGAAATCCCGCATACTGTAAACGCTGTTTCGGCCACCGGGTAGGAACAAGTGTCCTACAGGAGGCTTTGTGACATGTGTCACAACGTGCATTGACGTTTGCCACTCCCCTGCCATGAGTTGAGCGGGTAAGATAGCCCTGTTGTGCCAGTACGGAAGCAGAACGTGACCAGGGCAAGCGAATTTCAAGCAGTAGTTGAGCGGCAATAAATCCGAGTGAGCTGAGGATGTGGTCAGGCGCTGGATGGTAAGCTGATCGCGTCCTTGCGTGTGAAATGGGTAGGTATTTATGCGGCTGAAAGATGTCGTCCAGATTATTGAGGGCAAGGTTTTAACCAACACGACCAACCTTGACCGGGAAGTTGAGGGTGGCTGTGGGGCCGACCTGATGAGTGACGTGTTGGCCGCAGCGCAGCCGCAGGCGCTGTTGCTGACGGGTCTGTGTAACCCGCAGGTGGTGCGCACGGCGCAAATGGCCGATGTCGCCGCGATTGTCTTTGTACGCGGCAAGCAGCCTATCCTTGAAGTCATTGAACTGGCCAACCAGGAAAATATTCCGCTGATTACCGCCCCTTACGGCACGTTCGAGTTGTGCGGCCGGCTCTACAAAGCGGGCCTCCCCAGCCTGGAACGTCGGATCATGAGCACTCAGGATGAATAACTGGGGTCTGAGGGGTGCGCGGTGTGGCGGGAGCGGCTCCTCCGAACAGCTTCGCCCGGAATACTTGTCGAGTAAGATCCATGCGCACGGATAAGGAACTACGACGAGTCGTCACTGACGCCGATGCGCAAAACATCAGCCGCGTTGAGGAATTGTCGTACGAGCTGAAGGTTGCGGACGTGATGGCGCGGAACGTCCAAACGGTCACGCCGGACATGCAGATGATCGAGGTGCTGGAGTTGTTTCGCCGAACGCGAATTTCCGGCGCGCCCGTCATCTCCAACGGCAAGATGATCGGCATTGTTAGCATGGAGGATTTAGTCCGGGCCATGGAGCGTGGTAACACCCACGCGCGGGTCCGCAGCTACATGACAGCCGACGTCACGACGATGCACTCGTATGATTCGGTGGTTACGGCGTTGGAGACGTTCGCCCGGACCGGAGTCGGGCGCTTCCCCGTCGTCGACGAAACCGATCAGCTGGTGGGGATACTGACCAAGGGCGACATCACCAGCGGCACGTTGAAAGCGCTGCAGGAAGATTATCAAGAAGAAGAAGTCCGCCGCTACCGCGCCAGTCATCTGTTTGAAGATATCGTTTCCGATCGCACCAGCTTGATCCTGCGCTATCACATCAAGCCGCGCGATTACGTGCACGGCGGGCAGGCGTCCAGTTACATCAAGCGGGCGCTGCTGCGTCTAGGCGCCAATGCCCAATTGGCGCGCCGCTGTGGCATTGCGATCTATGAAGCGGAAATGAATCTGATTATCCACACCACGCTTGGCGGAGTGATCTGGGTGGAAATTGAGTCCAACCAGATCTCAATGGCCACCATCGATGACGGCCCCGGTATTGCCGATGTGACGCTGGCACGCAAGGCCGGTTGGTCGACGGCCACCGCCGATGTGCGCGAGATGGGTTTTGGCGCCGGCATGGGGTTGAAGAATATCGAACGCTGCGTGGACGAGATGACCATCGAATCGAAAGTGGGCGAAGGCACGCGGCTGGATATGAAGATTCTCCTGCTCCCTGAAGAAAGTTTCCGTGAGACCAGCTAGTGAGACCGATCAGGACTATTGATTGAAGAGGCCCAACATGACTTTGCAAGACGTGATCGAGCGGCTAGACCTCAAGGTCTTGACGCAGCCCGCCAATTTTTCCAAAGTGACGCCCACCGGTGGTTATACCTCCGATTTGTTAAGCTGCGTCATGGCGGGCGCCAAGAAGGGGGCGGTCTGGATAACCCTGCAAGCACATCTGAATATCGTCGCCGTGGCGGCACTATTGGAGATGAGCGCCATCATCATCACCGAAAATGCACAGCCTGAAGCGGCCACGCTTAACAAGGCAAATGAAGAAGGTGTCGTCCTGCTCGCGACCGAGCTGCCGTCCTTTGAAGTCATTGGCCGTTTGTGGGAGATGGGCCTGCGGTAAGGGCGCACTCGCTGGGGAGGGCGTTCGCCGTGAAATCCTATATTGCCGAGCTTCACTCGCATACGGTCCTGTCCCCGTGCGCCGAGGTGGAGATGATTCCACCCCTGATCGTCCGAGCGGCGATCGAGCGCGGGATTGATCTCCTGGCGGTTACGGATCACAATGCCAGCGCCAATGTGGTCGCGGTGCAAAAGGCCGCGCAGGGCACGGACTTAAGGGTGCTGCCCGGCATGGAATTGCAGACGCGTGAAGAGGTGCACCTGCTGTGCCTGTTTGATACGCTGGAGCAGTTGGAGGCGTGGCAGTCCCTGGTGAACGAGCACCTGCCTTCACTCGAGAACGACAGCAAGTATTTTGGTGAACAGTTTGTCGTCGACGAAACGGGTGAGTTCATCCGGCGTGAAACGCAGCTGCTGTTGACCTCGACCGATTTCTCGTTGGAAGAAGCGATCGCAGCGGTACACGCGCTTGAAGGGTTGGCGATTCCGGCACATATCGATCGCAAGGCGAATGGGTTGCTGGAGATCCTGGGTTTCGTGCCAGAGGGGGCCCAGGTCGAAGCCCTGGAGCTTTCGCGGCATGTTACGGCGGAGGTGGCTCCGTTGCGTTATCCGCAAATTCACGGCTATCCGTTGGTGCGCGACGGGGATGCTCACCGCCTGAACGAATTCCTGGGCGTCAACGAATTTCTGCTGGAAAGTCCGACGTTGGCTGAAGTGAAGCTGGCACTGCGGCGCGAAAACGGGCGGGAGCACCGCTTCCGTTCGGGTTGAGTTGACAATCAACGCCAGATCACGTGACAAACGGCGGTTGTCGAACCAAAACCAAGTGATAAAATTCACAATGCTGATCTATTTAATTCATGCGGAGCTAAAAGCATGTCTCTAAGTGTGCTGGAAAACATCCCTGAAAACGATCCCTTGGCCCGCCCGGAGCAAAAGGCGGAAATTGATCGCATCATCGCCGCTCATAAGAGCGTACCCGGCGCGACGATGGTCATTCTCAACGAACTGCAAAGCCAGATCGGCCATATCTCACTAACCATGCAGGCCTATGTAGCAAAAGAGTTGAAGGTGCCTTATGGCGCAGTGCATGGTGTGGTGTCGTTCTATTCCTTCTTCACGACGCAGCCACGCGGCCGGCATACGTTGAAGTTCTGCATGGGCACCGCCTGTTATGTGGGCGGCATGCCACAGCTGATCGAGAAGGCGAAGCAGCAGCTGGGCATTGAGATGGGGCAGACGACGAAGGATGGCTCGATCACGCTGGAAGTGTGCCGTTGTGTGGGCGCATGCAGCCAGGCCCCGGTGATTGTGGTGGACGATGAAGCGGTGGGGCGCGTGAAGCCGAACAAGCTGCCACAGCTCATTCGGAAGTGTGAAGCTCAGTAATAAGGATGCCGTCATTGCGAGCGCTTCCCAGCAAAGCAGTCCCCAGTGGATTAGCGGGAGATTGCTTCGGCGCACGCCCGGTCCGCGCTTGGCGACAGCGCTCCTTGCAATGACGGGGGTGAACGACCATGCGCGAACTGTCTCTTCATTTGCTCGACATTGCTGAGAATGGCGTAACGGCAGGCGCGCAGAACATCACGATCACGATTGTGGAAGATCTGCGCACCGATCGGCTGGAGCTGACCGTAGAAGACGACGGGCGCGGCATGGACGCCGTCATGGTGGCGCAGGTGACGAATCCGTTCAGCACCACGCGCACCACGCGCAAAGTGGGGCTGGGTATTCCGCTGTTGAAACTAGCCGCTGAGATGTGCGCTGGCGGTCTCGTGGTGGAGTCAACCCCCAACGTCGGCACTAAGCTCAGCGTGAATTTTCAGCGCAGTCACATCGACCGCATGCCGCTGGGCGATGTGACCGGTACCCTGTTATCGCTGTTGGTGGGTTGGCCGCAGGTGCACTGGGTACTGCGCTATCGCGTCGATGAGGAAGAGTTTGTGTTTGACGACGCGCCGATCAAAACAGAGTTGGGCGAGGTCTTGCCGCTCAGCGACCCGGAAGTGATCGGCTTTTTGCGCGGCGCGTTGCGGGAAGGCATTGCCGCTGTCACCAAACGCACACACGGCGACTACGTGAAGGTGGCTGAAGGATAACCCGGCTTTCGCTGGACGACACGAATTCCCGGTGGGAGTCCAGCGCTTGTGAACAGCGGACTCTCGTCCGCCTAGAGCGTTTAACTATTCAGTCCGCTCGCTAAGAGCAGGACAAGGAGCAACAACATGCCAACTGTGAAGTCACTCGACGATTTGAGAAAAATTAAAGAACAGGCCATGCAGAAGCGTGAGATCAAGACGGCCAGCGGGCAAGCACAGGTAACCGTGGCGATGGGAACCTGCGGCATCGCCGCCGGGGCGCGCGAGACCATGAAAGCCGTGCTCGAGACGATCGAGGCTGATCAACTGCAGGGCATCGTCGTGACGCAGACTGGCTGCATCGGCCTGTGCGAGTGGGAGCCGATCGTGCAGGTAACCATCGGCGATCAACCCAAGGTCACCTATGGCAAGGTCACCCCCGAACGGGCACAGCAGATTTTGAAGGAACATGTGGTGGGTGGACAGGTGGTCAAGAATTTGGTAGTGCCCGCCTAGTCCCCACTCCGACCCCTCGCCAGCGTGAACAGGCGAGGGGAGAAAATAAGGCAAGGATTCAGCGATGAGCTATTTTCGTTCGCATATTTTAGTGTGTATTGATCCCGCCTGTCTGGCCAAGGGAGCACACGAGGTCGAAGATGCGCTGCAAGATGAACTGGTGGCGCAAGGCCTGATTGACGAGATCCAGGTGTTGGAGACGTCGCGGATTGGCGGATGCAGCAACGGTCCCGAGCTGATGGTCTACCCCGAAGGCCTTCACTACGTGGGCCTGACTCCCGATGATGTTCCCTATCTAGTCGAAGAGCATTTTCTAAAGGGCCGACCTGTCAAGAAGTTCATGGAACAGATTGCGGTGGTGACCGACGAAGAACTCGGTCCGCCCAAGCCCAAGGAAGTGCGGGTGGTCCTGCGCAACTGCGGCCAGATCGATCCCAATAACATCGAAGACTACATTGCCGAAGACGGTTATGAAGCGCTGGCCAAGGCTCTGGCGATGACGCCCGAGGCCGTGATCGACGAAGTGTCGCGATCGGGGTTGCGTGGGCGCGGCGGCGCGGGCTTCCCGGCAGCCAAGAAATGGCAGCTGTGCCGAAACGTCAACGATTCACCCAAGTATCTGACCTGCAACGCCGACGAAGGCGACCCGGGCGCGTTCATGAATCGCCGCGTGTTGGAAGGCGATCCGCATTCGGTGATCGAGGGGATGATCATCGCCGCCTTTGCGATCGGGGCCAGCTATGGCTACGTTTACTGCCGCGCGGAATATCCGCTGGCGGTGAAGACATTGAACATTGCCATTCAACAGGCGCGTGAATTCGGCCTGCTGGGTGAGAACATCCTGGGCAGCGGCTTCTCATTCGATCTGGAAGTGCGCGTAGGCGCCGGCGCCTTTGTGTGTGGTGAAGAGACGGCGCTGATCGCCTCGATCGAAGGCAAGCGCGGCGAGCCGCGACCCCGACCGCCTTTCCCGGCGGTCAAGGGCGTCTGGGGCAAGCCAACCAATAACAACAACGTGGAGACTTACGCCGTCGTGCCGCAGATCATGTTGAAGGGCGCGGACTGGTATGCGTCGATGGGCACCGCGAAAAGCAAGGGCACCAAGACGTTTGCCATCGGCGGCGATGTGAATAACGCCGGGTTGATCGAAGTGCCGATCGGGATGACGATTCGCGAGGTGGTGTACGACGTGGCGGGCGGCATCCGCGACGGCAAGGGGTTCAAGGCCGTGCAGATCGGCGGCCCGATGGGCGGTTGCCTGACTACGGCCCATCTCGATTTGCCGATTGATTACGAATCGCTGACCGCAGCGGGTGCGATGATGGGCTCCGGCGGCCTGGTGGTGATGGACGAAGAAACGTGCATGGTGGACATCGCCCGCTTCTTCATGGAGTTCACGCAGGATGAATCGTGTGGCAAGTGCACACCGTGCCGCGTGGGCACCAAGCGCATGCTGGAAATCCTGGAGCGGATCTGCAACGGCGAAGGCAAAGATGGCGACATCGAACGGCTGGAGCTGTTAAGCCAGCAGATCGTCAAGACCAGTTTATGCGGTCTGGGGCAGGGCGCGCCGAACCCGGTGATCAGCACGCTGAAACTGTTCCGCCACGAATATGAAGCGCACATTTACGAGAAGCGTTGCCCGGCCAAAGTCTGTCGGGCGTTGATTCACTACCAGATTGAAGACAACTGCACAGGCTGCATGGTGTGCGCGCGCAACTGCCCAGTGGAAGCCATCAGCGGCCAGCGCCGCGCCGTGCATGTGATCGATCCCAATGTGTGTATCAAGTGCGGTATCTGCATGCAGGTGTGTAACTTTAATGCAGTGGCGGTGACGTCGTAATACTTATCCACCCTAGCCCTCTCCTGTGAGCGCCAGGCGCGGCCAGGGAGGGAGGAGGCAAGGTCATGAAGAACGGCAAAGACGTGATGCAAGTAGTGCGCTCGGCGGTGACGCAGCACGGCGCAACCCGCGACGAACTGATCCCGATCCTGACGGATGTGAATCATGAATTGGGTTACATCCCGCAGGAAGCGGTCACCGAGGTGAGCCGCTTAATCGGGATGCCCAAGAGCCAGTTGTATTCCGTGGCCAGCTTTTACGAGATGCTGTCGCTGCACCCCCGTGGCCGACACGTGATCAAGTTTTGCGAGAACGCGCCTTGTCATGTGGTGGGTGGACGTCAGGTGTGGCAGGCGCTGCGCGATGAGCTGCAGGTGCTGCCTGGCGAAACGACACCCGATGATCGCTTTACGCTGATGACCACCAGCTGTCTCGGTATCTGTGCGGTGGGTCCGGTGGTGGTGATTGACGACGATGTGTACGGCAACATCGAGCCGAGTCAAGTGGCCGGGATTCTGGCGCGGTATAAGTAATGGAAGTTAGAGGTTGGAAGTTGGAGCGGCCTGCTAACATCCAATCTCCAACTTCCAACATCCAGTTCAAGGGGTACACCATGAAAACAATCCGATCGATGGTTTTGGTATCAAGTGATCCGGTCAGCCTGGAGCGCGGTGCACAGCAGGTTTACAACGAGCTGCTGAAGACAATCGAGGCCCATGGCCTGAGCGATGAGATCAACGTGATGCTGGTCGGCGAGCTGGGCCGGCACGATGCGCTGCCGTTGGTGGTGGTGTATCCCGAGGCGGTGGTCTATGGGCCGGTGAAGCCGGAGAATGTGGCGTACCTGGTGGAAGAGCACCTGTACAAAGGACGCATCGCGACGGCCTTGTTGGCCGCGCGGCGCGAGTTGACCGGTCGGATTGCGTGGCTCAATGCGCGCAAGGGCACGCTGCCGGCCGAGCAGCGCATTGTGTTGGAACGCGCCGGCGTGATCGATCCGGAGAGCGTCGAAGACGCCATCGCCCACGACGGCTATGCGGCGCTGGGCAAGGCGTTGACCGAGATGCAACCACAGGACGTGATTGCCGTGTTGGAGAAATCGGGTTTGCAGGGGCGCGGCGGCGCGGGTTTCCCGGCGGGCCTGAAGTGGAAGTTCGTGCGTGGTGCGCCTGGCGACAAGAAGTACGTCATCTGCAACGCCGATGAAAGCGAACCGGGCACCTTCAAAGATCGCCTGGTGTTGGAAGGCGATCCGCATGTGATCATCGAAGCGCTGGCGATTGCGGCTTATGCCGTGGGGGCGGACGAAGGCTACATCTACATTCGCGGCGAATACGAGCTGGCCAAGCAGCGCGTGCAGCAGGCGATCGCGCAGGCGCACGAGCTGGGCCTGCTGGGCCGGAATATATTCGGCAGCAACTTCAATTTCGAGCTGCACGTGCACACCGGCGCGGGCGCGTATATTTGCGGGGAAGAAACCGCGCTGATTGAGTCGATTGAGGGCAAGCGTGGTGAACCCCGATCGCGTCCGCCGTACCCGACGACGCATGGCCTGTGGGGTAAGCCCACCCTGGTCAACAACGTCGAAACATTGGCGAACGTGCCGGCGGTCCTGCGTAACGGCGCGGAGTGGTATCGCCAGTTCGGCACGCCGAAGAGTCCCGGCACCAAGGTCTATACCATCCTGGGTAACGTCAACGTGACGGGCGTGATCGAAGTGCCGATGGGCATTACGCTGCGCGAAGTGATTGCAATTTATGCCAAGGGCATGAAGCCCGGCTCGACGTTCAAGCTGGCGCAGACGGGCGGATCGAGCGGCTCGGTGATCCCGGCAAGCTTGCAGGATACGCCCATGGATTTCGAATCGTTCGGCAAGGCGGGCGTGTCGCTGGGATCAGGTGCGCTGCTGATCTGCGACGAGGAAACGTGCGTGGTGGATCTGGCGCGCGTGCTGCTGACCTTCTTCAAGAACGAGAGCTGCGGCAAGTGCACGCCGTGCCGCATCGGGACGCATCGTGCGTTTGACCTGCTGACCAAGATTAGCGAGGGGCAGGGCCAGAAGGGCGACATCGAACAGCTGGTGGCACTGGCCGATACCCTGGTGGCGATGTCGAACTGCGGCTTAGGTCAGTCGGCGGCGGTGCCGATTCGCGATATTTTGAAGCACTTCCGCGCCGAGGTGGACGCGCACATCGCGCTGAAGGTCTGCCCGGCGGGCGTGTGCCCGATGCACGTGGAAGAAGCGGTTCTGGCTTAAGAATTATTGGACGGATTTACATGGATCCTTTGAGGGTGTCATGCTGAGTCCCGTCGCCTAGCGCGCCTCCGCCGCACAGCGGCGGGTAAGGCGCGGGACGAAGCATCTCTACCGCAAATGAGATTCACCCTCATCCCCAACCCTTCTCCCTGAGAGGGAGAAGGGGGAGGCTGCGCACAAGCGCGTGGGAGAGGGTGAAAGAGATTGCTTCGCTTCTGCGAGGCTCGCGCTGATGAGGCAGAAGAGTATGTTCGATTCACGCTTGTCTTGTCCGCAGTGTGGGAGTGATCAACTCAAGTATCAAACACCGCAGACCACACAGGGTAAGTCTGCCGGTATTATTAGTGTAGCCTTTACAACGCTCCTGGCGCTGGCGGTGATACTTAAGCTGGATCTGATGGGTCTATTTATCGTATGGATGATCCTTGGCGCAGCGCTGGTGTTTATCCCGGCATTTGTGAATCGTCGCAAGGTTTATCGTCTGAAGTGCCAGCACTGCGGTCATCGATGGACTATGACGACGGAAGAGTGGCTACAAGCCGGAGATACGCCGGTGCGAACAAAGCCCTTAGGCCCGCGCGAGAAAGAAGAGAAACGGGCAGTGGTCGAGTCGCTCATCAATCAAATCAGGAAGATGTAAAGCACGAGCAGATGGCACAGATTTACAGGGCTGGGATTCTTTGGTACGGCGCGTCTCAGGATGACACCTCAAGGAGAGTATTCCAGCAAAGGCCTGCTTAATAGCGATGAGGTTCATCAAGAAGTTTCTAATAGCACTCATCATCGCAGTGCCAACCGGGATATGTTTAGCCTTACTCATTTTCCTGACTGTCGATTCGATTGAGCCAACTGCGCCGATCCCTGCTGGAGGAACACGTGTATCCCATCAATCACATGCGGCGTTACATGGCTTATGGTATTACGAGAAACACGTCGTCAATCTAACGCCTGCGCAAGTCTTGGCTTTCTATCAAGGAATTGGCGCGACGTGCAAAGAGAGTCAGGAATCAGATTTCAGTCTTAATGCGCCGTTTTATGAATGCCTTGGAAAGGCATCACCGCGAGGCGGTTTCTATGTGCAATTCAAACGGCAAAGCGAAGCGACTACATCAAAGTACACTGATCCATCAAACCGCAAGTTTCTTGCATTGCCAGAGCAACCAGAGAAAAACGATCCGCTTGGTGAGACTTTGATCCTTATGACTGTTCGATGGGAGCAAACTCTCGATTAATGGGTCAATCCGTGTTCATCCGTATAATCCGTGTCCCCTAACAAATTCATTGACCAAGGTGTGTCGATGATCAAACTCACAATCGATAACCAGACCGTCGAAGTGCCGGAAGGCACCACGGTTTTGGAAGCCGCGGAAAAGCTCAACATTCGCATTCCCAAGCTGTGCCATCATCCGGCGATCAAGCCCTATGGCAGCTGCCGCCTCTGTGTAGTCGAGGTCGAAGGCTTCCGCACGATCCAGGCGTCGTGCACGCTGCCCGCCGGCAACGGCATGGTGGTGCGCACCGACACGCCCGCGCTGCAAGAGTCGCGGCATTTCGTGCTGTCCATGCTGTTCAGTGAGCGTAATCACTTCTGCCCATTCTGCCAGGTCAGTGGCGGCGACTGCGAACTGCAAAACGCGGCCTACGACGAAGGCATGACGCACTGGCCCATTCAACCGCAGTGGTCGAACTTCCCGGTGGACACCTCGCATCCGTATTACGTGCTCGACAACAATCGCTGCATCCTGTGCCGCCGCTGTGTGCGCGCCTGTGGCGAACTCGTCGGCAACTTCACGCTCGCCATCGAAGAGCGTGGTTCGAGCAACCTGCTCATCGCCGACGTGGGCGTGCCGCTGGGCGAGAGCACGTGCATCCAGTGCGGCACCTGCGTGCAGGTCTGCCCGACCGGCGCGTTGATCGATCGCACGAGCGCGTATCATGGTCTGGGCCAGAACGTAGCTTACACCTCGTCGATCTGCGTGGGGTGCAGCGTGGGGTGCAACATCAACGTCGTCACGCGCGACAATCGCTTGGTGCGCATCGAAGGCGACTTTGGCGGCGCGGTCAACGGCGGCGTTCTGTGCGAGCATGGCCGCTACTATCCTATGACGGACCAGCGCGAACGCCTCACGCAGCCGCTGCTGAAGAAAAACGGAAAACTGGAACCGGCCTCGTGGGATGAAGCCCTCACCGCGATTGCCGATCGCGTGAAGCCGCTGGTGGGTAAAGGCGCGCACAGCGTGGTGGCGATTGCGTCCACCCGCTTGCCCGCCGAAGCCCTCTCGATTTTCAAGCAGCTATTTGGCGAGGGGATCGGGAGCAGGGTCGTGACGAGTGTGGAAGAAGGCCTGCCCACCGCCCGATCGGCTGAGCTGGCCCAGACGGTTGGCGCGTTCGAGGCGAAGCTTGAAGCACTCAAGACCTCTGATGCCGTCATCACCATCGGCGTCGATCTGTCGCGTAATCATCAGGTGGCCGGGTTCTTCGCCAAACGCATCCGGCCGCAGGGCGTGCCGCTGATCGTCATCGATCCCAACGAGAACGGTTTCGATCCGATCGCAGACGTGGCGCTAAAGCCTGAAGCCGGTAAAGACGCGGATACGATCGGGTGGTTGTTGGCTGCCGCCAAAGGCGAAGCCGTCAGCGATCAAAAGATCGGCGAAGCGGCGCAGTTGATCAAAAAAGCGCAGAAGCCCGTCATTGTATACGGCAAGGGCTTGATCGCATTCAACGAACCGATCGTGCTGCAAAAATTGATCGAGTATGCCAGGGCGATCGGCGCGAGCCTGATCGGTGTGAAGGGCGAAGCGAACAGCTTCGTCGCGTCACAGTACCAACTCGATCGGCCTTTCGCCCTCAACGGTCAGCAAGCCGCCTATGTGGCCATCGGCGACGACTACGTGACCGAACGTTTGCTGCAACGGCTGGAGAAAGCGCCGTTCATCATCGCGCAGGCGAGCTATGCGTCGAAGTTGACGGCGCTGGCCGACGTGGTGCTGCCGGTGACAATCTGGGCTGAGCAGAGCGGCCACTACGTGAACCTGGAAGGGCGCGTGCAACAGGCCCATGCGGCACTGGTCGCGGCAGAAGGTGTGCGCTCGAATGCGGAGGCGCTGCAAGCCGTGGCAGAGTCGCTGGGCGTGAAGACGATGGACAACTGGAAGGATGCCTTGTTCCAGCGGAAGCCGGTCGTAGAGATTGGATAAGCATCCTGCTCGCAGCGGATGGCTACATCCGCGGGGCTGGATGGACACATCCAGCCCGAGCGGTGATGAAATAACGGGGAACCCAACATGAGCAAACCCAAGATCGCCTCAGACTGGATGGCGGGCTGCGCGGGCTGCCACATGTCGCTATTGGACATGGACGAGCGCATCATCAAGATTGCGGAGCTGGCCGATCTGCGCGCGACGCCGATTACGGATCTGAAGGAACCGGACGAAAGCGGTGTGGATGTGGGCGTGCTGGAAGGCGGCATCAACAACACGGCGAATGAAGAAGTCGCGCACCGCATGCGCCAGCGATCCAAGATTTTGGTAGCGCTGGGCGACTGCGCGGTCTTCGGCGGTGTGCCCGCCCTGCGGAATTTCTGCGGCATTCAAGAAGCGCTGCAGCGCGCCTACGTCGAAGCGGAGAGCGTGGACGAGAGCGGCAAGATTCCCAGCGATCCGGAACTGGCCACGATGACGAAAGTGCGGGCGCTGAGCGAAGTGGTGCCGGTGGATGTGTTTGTGCCCGGCTGCCCGCCCGAGGCCGACGTGATCTATTACGTGTTGAGCGAACTGGCGCAGGGCCGCACGCCGGAGTTGAAGGATGAGTTGTTGCATTGGCATTAGACCTCACCCCCGGCCCTTCTCCTCAGGACGAAAAACAACAGCGTCCTGAGGAGAGGGGAGTAGGTCACTTCCCCTCGTCAGAAATATACAATTTCATTTCGAGAGAGGAGAGCGGAGGGGTGAGGCATTAGGAGAATCACATGACTCAGAAAATCACGATCGAACCGGTGACCCGCATCGAGGGCCACGCCAAGGTAACCATCCGAATGAAGGATGACGGTTCGGTCGATCACGCTTACTTACACATCAACGAATTTCGCGGCTTCGAGAAGTTCTGTGAAGGCCGCTTGTACTTCGAGATGCCGCAAATCACGCCGCGCATCTGCGGCATCTGCCCGGTGAGCCATCACCTGGCCGCAGCGAAAGCCGGCGATGATCTGATGGGCTGCCCGCCGCCGCGCCCTGCGAGTCTGCTGCGCGAACTGATGCATATGGGGCAGATCATCCAGAGTCATGGCATGCACTTCTTCGAACTCTCCGGCCCCGATCTTTTGTTGGGCTTCGACGCCGATCCGGCCTATCGGAATGTGGTGGGCCTCATCGGGGCGGATCCGCAGTTGACGTTGAAAGCGGTCAATCTGCGCAAGTTCGGGCAGGAGATCATCAAGACGCTGGGCGGTCGCAAGATTCACCCGACCTTTGCCGTAGCGGGCGGCGTGAACAAGTCGCTGAAGGTCGCAGAGCGTGACGGCATCCGATCGGGGATGGCGGACGCCATCGCCACGACGCAAGCCGGTCTTCAGATCATGAAGGACTGGGCGGCGAAGAATCAAGACGACATCAATAAGTTCGCGGTGTTGAGCACGGGCTACTTCGGATTGGTCACGTCCAACAACGGGCTGGAATTGTATGATGGCGACGTGCGGCTGATCGATCGGGCGGGTCAGCAACTGGAGAAATTCGACGGACGCAACTACCTCGATTTCATCGCGGAGCACGTCGAAGATTGGACGTACTTGAAATTCCCCTATTACAAGAAACTCGGCTGGCCCAATGGCGTGTATCGTGTGGGGCCGCTGGGGCGCTGCAATGCTTCAGACTTGATCGAAACGCCATTGGCGAACGAGGAGTTGAAGCAATTCAAGGCGTTGGGCAACGGCCAGCCGGTCGAGCACACGTTGTACTACCACTACGCGCGGTTGATCGAAACGCTGTTCGCCATCGAGCGCGTGGGTGTGCTGTTGGACGATCCGGATGTTTTAAGCACCGACATTCTCAACACCAAGCAGGAATTCAAGGGCCGCGGAGTGGGTATCATCGAAGCGCCGCGCGGCACGTTGTTCCACGATTATACGGCGGACGAGAACGGCCAGCTGCTCAAGGTGAACTTGATCGTCTCGACGGGCCACAACAATTGGGCGATGACGGAAGCGGTGGACAGCGTGGCCAAGACGTACATCAAGGCCGGGCAGCCCGTGCAGGAAGGGATGCTCAATCGCGTGGAGGCGGCCGTACGCGCACACGATCCGTGCCTGAGCTGCTCGACGCACGCCATCGGCCAGATGCCGCTGATCGTCGATGTGGTTGATCCGGCTGGCAACGTGCTGCAGACGTTGAGAAGGGATTAACCTGTGTCATGCTGAGGAGCCGCGTAGCGGCGACGAAGCATCTCGTCCCATTTCGGCAGAGATTCTTCGGCGCTGTCGCGCCTCAGAATGACAAATCATAGAATATGCAACGCACTTTAATATTGGGTTACGGCAATTTCGATCGGCAGGATGACGGCGTGGCGTGGCATGTGCTGGCCGAGGTCGCCCGGCGGTTAGGGCGCGCGGTGCCGGATTCGCCCGATGAAGAATTCACGCTCGAGGCTGGCGCGCCCGATGATGGCGCGAACGATTTCCTGTTCGAACTGCAGTTGACGCCGGAATTGGCGGAGACGCTCGCAGAGTACGAGCGGGTGTGTTTTGTCGACGCGCATACCGGCGCGGTGGCGAATGATGTGAATGTGGTGCAGATCGCTGCGGAGTTTCAGGCTTCGCCGCTGACGCACCACCTCACGCCGCAGTCGCTGTTGAGCTTCGTGCAGGCGTTGTATAACGCGCGGCCTGAGGCGATATTGGTCTCGGTGCGCGGCTATCAATTTGGATTTGAACGGACGTTATCGCCGATGACGGCAGAACTTGCTCAACAGGCTGCCGATACAATTGTGAAATGGGTTTTGGACACGGATTTGTAAGGCTCGTTACAGATTTAATCCGCTTTCAAAGAGGGTACTGACTCCGACGGTTGATCTGCAGTTGCGAAAGCCGTTGAGAGCGGATTAGCCGGATTAACATGAATCGCCTTGGGGCGAACTTGCTGGACTCTGAATCTTAATCCACCTCCCGTGGAAGGAGAGTTAAATGATCAAATTTACGCTTAACGACAAAGAACTCGAGGTCCCCGACGGCACGACGGTCTTGCAGGCCGCGCGGGCGAACGGCGTCACCATTCCCACGCTGTGCGATCATCCCGATCTCACGCCGTACGGTGGCTGCCGCCTGTGCATCGTCGAGGTGGAAGGGGCGCGCGTGCCACAGGCTTCATGCACGCTGCCGGCCGGGAATGGCATGAAGGTCCGCACCGAAACAGCGGCGTTGACGCAAGGGCGCAAGACGGTGCTGGAGCTGTTGCTGACCAATTACTACGACAGCGGCTACACGCCCAGCAAGGATCCGGAGAAGAATGAATTGCTGCATTGGGTGCAGCAATACGACGTGAAACTGCCGGAAGACCTGAAGCCCAAGCAGCCGCGCTACAACGTCAACAGCGACCCCAACCCGTTTGTGTTTGTCGATCTCAACAAGTGCATCCTGTGCTCACGCTGCGTGCGGGCCTGCGCCGAAGTACAGGGCCGTTTCGTGTGGGGGTTGTCCGATCGGGGTTACGACGCGCACATCGTGGCGGGCGCGGATATGACCATGCTCGAGGCGCGCTGCGAATCGTGCGGCGCGTGCGTAGCCTATTGCCCCACAGGCGCCCTCGATAACAAGATGTCGATGGAGCTGGGCCAGCCCGCTAAGCAGGTGATGACCACCTGCACCTACTGCGGCGTCGGCTGCCAGTTCGATCTGAACGTGAAGGATAACAAGATCATTCGCGTCACGTCGAACCCCGCCGCACCGGTCAATGGGATGCATCTGTGCGTGAAGGGCCGCTATGGCTACGACTTCGTGCACCATGCCGATCGCTTGACGAAGCCCCGCGTGCGCAAGTACCTGATCGACGGCACCCCGCGTGCGCACGATCGCGGCGCATGGGTCGAGACCGATTGGAACACCGCGCTCAGCATCACGGCCAAGAAACTGGCGGAGGCGCGCGATAACTTCGGCGCGGATTCGGTCGGTGTATTGTCATCGGCCAAGTGTCTGAACGAAGAAAACTACTTGATGAACAAATTCGCACGGCAGGTCATTGGCACCAATGGGGTTGACCACTGCGCCCGTCTTTGACACAGCAGCACTGTCGCCGGTCTGGCGGCATCATTTGGTTCGGGCGCAATGACCAATACGTTTGACGACATCGTTGCGAACGCGCAGGCCATGCTCATCATCGGTTCCAACACCACCGAGCAGCATCCGGTCTTTGGCGCGATGATTCGACAAGCGGTCTTGCAGCGCAAAGTGAAGCTGGTCGTGGCCGATCCGCGCCGCATCGACATCACCGAGTTTGCGACGCTGCATCTGCGCCACAAGCCCGGCACCGACATCGCGTTGATCAACGGCCTGATGTACATCATCCTCGAAAAGGGCTGGGAAGATCAGAAGTTTGTCAGCGAGCGCACGGAAGGCTTTGAGGAATTCAAAGCGACGGTGATGCAGTATCCGCCGGAGAAGGTCGCGCAAACCACGCGTGTGCCCATCGAGCAGCTCTACGAGGCGGCTGAAATACTAGCCGCCAACAAGCCAATGGCGGTGATGTGGGCCATGGGCATCACGCAGCACATCGTCGGCGTGCGCAACGTCATGGACCTGGCGAATCTGCAAATGCTGCTGGGTAACCTGGGCGTGCCAGGCGGTGGCGTGAATCCGCTGCGCGGGCAGAACAACGTGCAGGGTGCATGCGATATGGGAGCGCTGCCCAACGTCTATCCCGGCTATCAGCCCGTGGTCAGCGCAGACGCGCAGAAGAAATTTGAAGCCGCGTGGGGCGTGCCGCTGGGTAACAAGGTCGGCCTGACCGTCACCGAGATGATGCCCGGCATTCTGGAGGGCAAGATTCACGCGCTGTACATTTTGGGCGAAGACCCGGTGATGAGCGATCCGAACAGCGCCCACATCCGCGAGTGTCTGGAAGCGTGTGACTTCATGGTGTTGCAGGAAATCTTCCCGTCCGAAACGTCGAAGTTCGCCGATGTGCTCTTGCCCGGCGTGTCTTTTGCCGAGAAGACCGGCACGTTCACCAACACCGAGCGCCGCGTGCAGATGGTGCGCCAGGCGATCGAGACGACGAGCGAAGCGCGCGAGGATTGGGCGATCATCGCCGACCTGGCGCAGCGCATCCTGGCGTTGGGACCGCGTAAGCCGAACGGCGGATCACACGCCGCATGGTCTTACGCCTCGACCTCAGACATCATGAGCGAGATCAATGCGCTCACACCCAGTTACGCCGGTGTCACGCATGATCGCTTGGAGAAGGGCGAGCGCCTGCATTGGCCGGTGAAATCGCTCGAACATGGCGGCACGCCCATCCTGCACATCGGCCAGTTCACGCGCGGCAAGGGCAAGTTCGCCCCGATCGATCATGTGCCGCCCGCTGAGCTGCCCGACGACGATTATCCGTGGTTGCTTAGCACAGGCCGGGTGTTATACCACTGGCACGGCGGCGAGATGACGCGGCGCGCGGAAGGGCTGATGGCGGTCTATGGCCAGGCGCTGATCGAAGTGAATCCCGACGACGCTTTGAAGTTGGGCTTGAATGGCAACAAGCGTGTGCGCGTGACTTCGCGGCGTGGCAGCATCGAAGCCGAAGCGTGGGTCACCGATCGTGTGCCGCCGGGTATGGTGTACGCCAACTTCCACTTCCCCGAATCGAACGCGAATGAGCTGACGTTGGGCGCGCTCGATCCG
>JAUQXC010000394.1 GCA_030834825.1 Thermoflexales bacterium | reverse complement strand
TCCTCAACCAGGTTCAGGGAAGAGACTCGCGGGTGAACGCATGAAGTGTCCGAGCTGTGGTTTCGACAATCCCCCCGGTTTTGCTTTCTGTGGTCAATGTGGCAACAGATTAGCCGCCGCCGAAGATCAACTCACCTCAGTTGAGTTCGATCACCTGCGCCTGTATCTGCCGTCGAGCCTGATCGACGATTGGCAGTTTGATCTTGCCGCGCCTCCGCCCAACTTGCTGAAGCAGACCACCGATCATCTCTACCGCCTCATCGATACGACCACCACCTACTTGCCCGCGCACATCGTCGATCGCATTCTGCGCGACCCGGTGCCGGGCCAAATCAGCGGTCAGTTTGTAGACGGCAGCCTGATGTTCGCCGATATCAGCGGCTTCACCCCCATGTCGGAACGTTTGAGCCGCATCGGGCGCGAAGGGGCTGAAGAGATCACCGGCATCGTCAACCGTTACTTCGGCACGATGATGGCGATTCTGCGCGAATACGACGGCTACCTGGTCAAGTTTGGCGGCGATGCGCTGCTGAGCCTGTTTCTGGAGCCGAACAGCGCCAAGCGCGCCGTGCAGTCGGCCGTGCGCATGCAAGCCGCCATGCACGAATTCGCCGAGCTGCACACCTCGCAGGGAGTGTTTCCCCTGCTGATGAAGATCGGCCTGCGGAAAGGACGTTTCTTCTCTGCTCAGTTGGGCAATGCTGAAAACATGGAGTACATGTTGTTTGGCTCGGATGTCAATGCGACGGCGCTGGCGGAAGGCGCAGCGCTCGCCGGGGAAGTGCTGCTCGATCGGGAGACGTACAGCTCGCTGGATGTGCCGTGCCGGGTGCGGCCCGCTCAAAACGACGATCGCTTCCTCCACATCGAACACATCGAGACCCGGCGTGATTTCCAACGCGCCCCCACGATCATGACGCTGCTGCCCGCGCCCACTTTGAAGGGCTTGCGCCGTGCCCTGAAAGTGTTGAGTGCCCTGACACCCTATCTGCCGGCCGGGTTGCTGGCCCGTTTAGCGAGCAGCCCGCAAGGCATGACGCAGGAAGGTGAGCATCGGCTGGTGGCCACCGCGTTTGCCAACGTGCACGGTTTAGGCGAGTTGGTCGATCGGTTGGGGCCGGGGCGCGAGGCAGAGATCGTCAACGCACTGAATCAGTATTTCCTCGGCATGGATCAGGCCGTACATGGGCTGGGTGGTGTGATCAGCAAGCTGGACTTAGCTGAGCATGGCGATAAGCTGCTGGCGTTCTTCGGCGCACCGGTCGCGCATGAAGACGATGCCGAGCGGGCCGTGCGCGCTGCCTTGAAAATGCAGGCTGCGCTGCGTGAGATGAGCAGCACCTTGCCCCAGCAGGTGGGCTTGCCCGATCTGAAGTTGGCGCAACAAGTGGGCGTGACCTTCGGTCAGGTCTTTGCGGGCTATATGGGTACGGCGTGGCGGCGTGAATACACGGTGATGGGTGATGAAGTCAACCTGGCCGCGCGCTTGATGGCGGTGGCTGAGCGTGGGCAGATCCTCGTCAGCGGCTCGGCGCAACGCAAAGTCCAGGCCTTGTTCAGCCTCACCGCGCGCGGCGAGGTGCGCGTCAAAGGCAAGAGCGATCCAGTTTCAACTTTTCAGGTGACGGGACTGCGCGCCATGACCGGTCCGCTGCGTGGGCTGGAAGGCCTGCATTCCTCGTTGGTGGGACGCGCCACCGAATGGGAGCAGCTCGCCACTGCCCTGCAGCGATTACGATCGGGACGCGGGCAGGTCGTTTCGATCGTCGGCGAAGCAGGTCTGGGGAAGTCTCGTCTGGCGGCGGAACTGCGGGCGGAACTGCCCACTGCGGATTCGGCCCCATCCCACTTGGGCGTGCGCTGGTTCGAGACCCGTTGTGTCTCGTTTTACGAGTCGGCGAGTTATCGGTCCATGCAGGAACTCATCGGGCAGCTGATCGATCTGCACTCTGATGATGGCGGCACCGCAGCGTGGCGCAAATTGCGCGCGGCGGTGGAGCCGTGGCCGTCTGCCGATAACGCGGCTGCCAGTTTGCCGTATCTGGCGCACTTCCTGGGCCTGCCGCTGTCCGCGGTGATGCAAGAGAAGGTGCGCTACCTCAATGCCGAAGCGTTACAGCGTCGCACCTTCATCGCCCTCCGCACCTTGATCGAGATGCAGGCGCAGACCGCGCCCGTGATCTTCATGCTCGACGACATTCACTGGATGGATCAGGCCTCGCTCGATCTGCTGGAGTATCTGCTGCCGTTGACGGATGTGGCGCCGATCATGTGGCTGTTGCTGTATCGCGCTGAGCGCAGCAAAGGCTGCTGGAAAATTCGCGAGCGGGCCGTGCGCGACTTTCCCCACGCCGCCACGGAGATCACCCTGGAGCGATTATCGCCGGCTGAAACGCAGCAACTGCTGTCGAATCTGATTCGTCTGCTGCAGTGGCCGCTCAGCGTGCAGGATTTGATCTTGCGGCGGGTGGAGGGCAATCCGCTTTATCTGGAAGAAGTCCTGCGCACGTTTATCGAGAACGGTGCGCTGGCGCGCGATGGGCGCGGCGTCTGGCACATGCGCGACGACGTAACCGAGATTCGCGTGCCGGATACCTTGCAGGGTGTGATGATGGCGCGTCTCGATCAGCTGGAGGAACCGCCCCGCCAGACCGCGCAGGTGGCCGCCGTCGTGGGTCGATCGTTCCCCTTCAAGGTGCTTTCGCACGTCATCGACACCGCGCACATCGAATTGAATCCGTGCCTGGTGCGTCTGCAACAGAACGAGATCGTGCGCGAGGATCAACGCGTTCCCGATCTGATCTATGCGTTCCAGCATACGCTGATGCAGGAAGTGTGCTATGAGAGCTTGCTGGCCCGCACGCGCCGCGAATATCACCGCAAGATCGCGCAGTTCCTGGAAACCAACCGATCGGATCCACGCGGCCCGGCGGGGGATGTGGCCTTGCTGGCGCACCATGCTTATGCCGGGCAGGATTGGCCGCGCGCCTTGACCTATCAGATCGAAGCCGGGCAGCAGGCACAACGGTTGTTCGCCAATCACGAAGCGATCGATCACTTTAACAAGGCGTTGCGATGCGCCGAACAGCTGCCGCCGGAAGAGACGGCCCCGCAGCGTTTGTCGATTCACAGCGCGCTGGGGGAACTGCTCACGACCACCGGCCAGTATGATCAGGCCTTGGAGCAGCTCACTACCGGGCGCGCCATCGCATTGGAGCGCGACGATGCGCACGCCTACGCGCATCTATGCCGTTGGCTGGCGCGGCTCTATGAACTGCGCGGTGAATATCCCAGCGCGCTCGAGTGGGTGCGTCAGGGTCTGGAAACTTCCGAGGGTCGCGAAACCGCCGATGCCGCTGAGATGTTGATCACCGCCGGGTTGATCTACTCCCGCCAGGGTGAGTACGAGACGGCACTCGAACAGTGTCAGCGCGGACTGAGCATCGCCGAGCATCTGGCCGAACTGACCGTGCTGGCCCGCGCCTATAACTTGCTGGGCCATCTGACGCGCCTGTTGGGTCACAGCGCTTTAGCCATCGAGGACTTTCAAGCCGCGCAGGCGTTCTACGAACGCGCCGGCGACATTCAAGGGCAGGCCATCGCGCAGAATCAGCTGGCCAATGCCTACTTCGACACCGGGCACTGGCGGTTGGCTGACGAGAACTATCAGCACGCGCGCGAAGCCTTCAACCTGCTGGGCGATGTGTACAACCGCTCATTTGCGGAAAACAACCTGGGCGGCATCGCGCTGAATCAAGGTCGCCTGGACGAAGCGCTGAGTTACTATCACAGCGCGCTCGAAGCGCTGGCTCGCATTGGCGGATCAGAATATGTGTTGGGCGCGCTGCACAACAACCTGGGCGCCACTTACATCCGGCGCGGCGAGCTGGAAGCGGGGCGCGATCACTTATACACCAGTCGGCATTACTTCGAACGGACACAGTCGCGCGATTTTCTGCCGGAGCTGCATCGCCATCTCGCCGAGGCAGCCTTGGCTTCGGACCAACAGGTCGAGGCGGAAACGCAGGGCCAGCAAGCGTTGGCGTTGGCGCGTGAATTGACGATGCGCAGTGAAGAAGGCCATGCGTTGCGCGTGCTGGGGCAGGTGCGTGCTGCCCAGCAACTCTGGTCCGAGGCCGAGCGATACTTGAATGACAGCCTGTCTGCCTTGGAAGAAGCGCATGATACTTATAGCGCGGCCCGGACACGTTTAGCACTGGCGCAAGCCCGCTGTGCGCAGGGGCACGGTGTGGCAGCCTTGGATCTGATCGATCGCTGCCTCGAGGTGTTCAGCCATTTGAACGCGCAGCTCGATGTGACTGCCGCGCAGACTTTGCGGGAACAAGTGTCTGCGCGGTCGAAGCGCGAGTGAATAGTTGGTCGTGTAGCAATAACGCGTAGCCTCACAGGGGAGGGGACAGCATGAAGACTATCCGTATCATGACCTGCATGGCACTGGCCTTGATCGGGCTGGTGACCGTGTTGAGCTTGACGAGCAGCCAGGCGGCACGCGCGCAGCATCCGATCAGGGAGCCGCGCGCACCCGATCGTGTGAGCGCACAACCGCCGCATGATCCGGATCGCCCCACAGTGATCATCCCACCACAAGACCCCTTTCAAGTGTCCGACGCGTTGGGCATTGGCGAGGGCGACTATGCCGGCGGCAGCTTCAACGGCAGCGATGTCAATGGAATCGGTATCGGCGCTGCGCCGCTGGGCTTGTATTTCCCGCGACAGGGCCAGAGCTTCGTGATCCTCTCCACCGGTTATGCTCAAGATGCTGAGTTGCCCAATGACAGCGGCGACTTAGGCAGTGTGCTGGGCGGCCTCAATAATTCAGACGGCGCTGATCTGGTGCAGGTCGCGCTCAAGTTACGCGTGCCGCCGGATGCGAACTGTGCCACCTTTGACTTTGCGTTCTTCTCGGAAGAGTTTCCTGAATTCGTCGCTGATGTCTACAACGATACCTTCACTGCCGAGCGGGGCGGCACGCAGTTGACGATTTCCGGCACAGAAGTGATTGCGCCGTTGAATTTTGCTTTTGACACCGCTCGGCAGGTCATGGCGATCAACACGGCCTTTGGCGTCAGCAGTGACACGGGCACGACGTATGACGGTGCGACGCCGCTGCTGCGCGCCCAGACGCCTGTCACGCCACAGACGACGGTGGACTTTGTCTTCTCCATTCAAGATTTGGGTGACTCCGTTTATGATTCTGCCGTGCTGTTGGATAACTTCCAGTGGCGCTACGATACGAACTGCCGGGCCGGCGCCAAAGCGATCGGGCGGGTGGGGGGCGCGCGGACCACGGCGCTCCCAATCGTGCCCGGCCAACCGATTACGGGATCGACTTCCACCGAGCTGGGGATCAATTGGTACAAGGTGGTCATCACTGAACCCGACTCAACCTTGACGGCCACGCTGACCGACCTGATGCAGGACTACGATCTGTATCTGTTCGCGCCGGAAGTGGATGAAGAGACCGGCCAATTGCGCGACCTGGGACAGCTGGGGAATGTAGGCCAGCTGGGCAATGTGGGGCAACTTGGCAACGTCGGTCAGCTAGGCAATGTCGGACAGTTGGGCAATGTGGGCGATCTGTCTGACCTGGGGCAATTAGGCAACGTGGGGCAACTGGGCAACGTGGGTCAGTTGGGCAATGTGGGACAACTGGGCAACGTGGGCCAGCTGGGCAATATCGGCACACTCGTCGCGTTGTCCACGCAGCCGCTGACCGGCAGCGAGCAAATCGTATATAACGTGCACGAGCTGGCCGGGCCGTATTACCTGGCCGTGATTGGAAACATCACCCAGGCGGGGGGCAAACTCTATACCCTGACGATCGAGGTCGGGCCACCGGTTTTTCCGTATCAGCCGATTACCATTCCGGTTCCGACGGACTTCCCCCCGCCGCCGCTCGATCCCAAAGTGCGGACGGTGATCCTTTACAACTCGGCGCGCTTCAATACCTACTACACCGGCAACGATACGATCACGTCCACGAATCTGGTGAGCAAGCTCTACAGTCTCGCCGCACACCCCAACGTGAATGGTGTCGTCGTAGATCTCTCGGACGACTTCAGTCTCAACTATTCTTACAGCATTTGGGACGCACAGCCGGGCAATCCCCTGGCCGCCAACTATGTCGCGGCCAGCATCAAGATGATGCTCTATGCTATCGCGCCGTCATATCCGAACTGGCAATACCTGGTTATCGTCGGCGACGATCGCTTGATCCCCTTCCGCCGCATCCGCGATGATGCGCTGTTTGCCAACGAGCGGCATTATGCACCCACCGCCTACACCGAGATCCTCTCCTCGTCGCTGGGCTTCCGCTATTTCCTCAGCGATGACTACTATGCTGGATTGCTGCCCTTGCCCTACAAAGGCCGCGAACTCTACCTGCCGCAGTTGGCGCCGGGACGGTTGGTTGAGAGACCCTCAGAGATCGCCAGCGCGCTCGACGCTTATCTGGAGCGGCCGGAGATCACGCCGCGCAATGCCCTCGTTACCGGCTACGACTTCCTGATCGACGAAGCGAATGCCATCAGCCGCACACTGCGCGAGCAGGGCATCGGCAGTCTCGCTGGCTTGATTGACGACACGTGGACGGCCGATCAGTTCCGCTCAACCTACTTTGGCCGCATCCCCTTCAGCATCTCGTCGCTCAACTCGCACTTCGAGCATCATCGCTTCTTTCCGAACGATCCCAACGACGTGTTTGCCACGGAAGTGGTGGCGACAACCAATTACAGCGGCAGCCTGATCTTCACCGTGGGCTGTCACTCCGGCTTGAATGTGCCCGACGAAGAGATGCCCGACCTGCGCACGGGGACTGACTGGGCGCAAGCCTTCAGCCGGCAGCGCGCCTCATACATCGGCAACACGGGCTACGGCTACGGCGATTCCGATCTAATCGCGTATTCGGAGCGCCTCATGGCAAACTTCGCGACAGAACTGGGCTACTGGGGTGAGGGACCGCAGACGGTGGGTCGGGCTTTGCTGCGCGCCAAGCAGCGCTACTTCAACCACATCGCCGCCGCCTCGTTCAGCAACTACGATGAGAAGGTGCTGGGCATCGCCACCTTGTATGGCTTACCGATGCTGCGCGTGAACATGCCCATCACGACGACAGTGCTGCCGGGAAGCGAGGGGACTACGGCTTACCGATCGGAGGCGGCCGGCTCGACGGAAATCATCAGCCTGACTTTCAAGTACGTCCTGAGCAATACCCGCACCGGTTCGTTCTATCAGATCGCGGGTCAAGCTGATCTGCATATCTCAGCCGGGCGACCGGTGCAGCCGCGCGCGGTTGTCGATGTGCACCAGGACAATACCATCGTGCACGGTATCTTGATGTTGGGCGGGTCTTACACAGATGTGCCCAACTTCGATCCCACCGTGGCGCGCATCGTGACTGACGAAGTGAACCTCGCAGAGCCGTTGTATCCGACGCAGGAATGGTATCCGCTGGTGGTGGGCAGTCTCAATCGTTTTCTGTCCATCGACGGCCAATCGCGCGAGCAGTTGATTGTCGTGCCCGGGCAGTATCGTGCCTTCAGTTCGACCGCGCCCACCGGCACGCAGCGGCTGTACCGCGAGCTCAACTTTGCCGTCTATCGCGCGCCGTTTACCGACACGGACTTCATCGCGCCGAATATCTGGCAGGTAGCGGCCTACAGCACCACAGCGAGCTTGAAGTTCCGTGTGCGCGTCAGCGACGACAGCGGCTCAGTGCAGCGCGTGACCATGCTCTATCGCCCGCTCGGCAAGGCGAACTGGTCCTCGATCGATCTCAATTACAACGCAGCCAGCGGTTGGGCCGAGATCGATCTATCCCAGTCCCTGGGGCCGATCGAATTCTATGCGCAGGCGGTGGATCCCAGTGGCAATGTGGCCGTGTCACTCAATCACGGTCTGCCCTATACGGCCGTGATCAACGGCGGCTTTGTCTATCTGCCGCTGGTGCGGCGTTAGAATCGCGACTTGCGTTAGAACCTTTCAGAAAGGAGTAGAGGCTTTAGCCGGAGACGCTGCAATTGATCGAACCGGCTAAAGCCTCGATTCCAGAATTTACCCAAGCTCGCTTATTCGTCTTTCTCCAACGGAAGTCCTGTCCGCTTGAACCAGGCCTCACGCGCATCAGCCACGGTGAACAGTGATCCTGTGACGATGATAGGCGTTTGATCGGTCAGCGCGAGATCCAGCGCCTCTGCCACGCTGGCCGCTGATGTGGGTGCATCTCCCCGATCGGTCACCTGTGCTCCGAGGGTCTCCAGATTGGCCGCACGTGAATTGCTGGCCCGTGTCACGATCACGCGTTTCGCGATGGGCAGCAAGCCGTCCAGAATCGTCGGAATATCTTTATCCGCTGAGATACCGACGATCAACGTCCACTGATCAAGGTGAAAGACCTCGCGCAGCGCTGCGGCCAGTTTCTGCGCCGAATCGCCGTTGTGCGCGCCATCGACGACCAGCAACGGATCGCGGCTGAGCACTTCCAGCCGTCCCGGCCATTTCACAGCTGCCAGGCCACGCTGCATAGCTTCTTCGTCGATCGGTAATCCGCGTTGCTGGGCGATCTGCAAAGCCGTTAGCGCCACGCCGGCGTTAATCAGCTGATGCGCACCGAGGAGGGGCAACTCCCTCCCCGGTGTAACGGGGGAGGGTTGGGGTAGGGGCGCAACCGTCAGTTTCGCCCCGCGCATTCTTGCCACGCGCCGAATCACGTCCAGCGCTTCCGGCACTTGTGGAGCACTGACGACCGGCACCCGTCGCTTGATGATCCCCGCTTTTTCGAACGCGATCTGCTCGATGGTGTTGCCCAGTAAATTCATGTGATCCAGGCTTAACGAGGTGATGACTGACACGAGCGGTGTCACCACGTTCGTCGCGTCGAAGCGTCCGCCCAGCCCCACTTCCAGCACGGCCACATCGATCTGCGATCGCGCGAAGAACATGAAGGCCAGCGTCGTGACAATCTCGAACCACGTCACGCCTTCGATGGCGCTCAGGTGCGGCTCCAATTCAGCCACTAACTGCGCGAACATTTCACGCGAGATGTACTCGTTGTTGACGCGCATTCGTTCGCGGAAGGTGTGCAGGTGGGGCGAGGTGTAGAAGCCGGTGCGATAGCCGGCGGCGCGCAGGCATGACTCGATCATGGCCGCCGTCGAGCCTTTGCCTTTGGTGCCCGCGATATGGATGGCGCGATAAGGTCGATCGGGCCGTCCCAACCGATCGAGCAGGCGGTTGACCCGATCGAGGCTCAGCGTCTCTGGCGCGTAGCGCTGCGGCTGCGTGCGCTCGTAATTGATAAATTGGTTGAGATAAGCCAGGGCTTCTGTGTAAGTGCGCATAATCCTCCCGGAGGTTTTGAACTTACGGGAGGATCATACCACTGTGCGTGCGGCTTGACACTTCATGGTGCTTCTATTAGACTGCCGTTCGCTTGAGGTTGGATGTGAGAGATTAGACATTGGAGGTTTGATGCGCCGTTTGATTTCAACTGTTCTGTTTGTCGTCGCCGTGCTGATATTGACCGCGTGTGGTTCGCGTGAACTGTTGTCGCGGGTCTCCTTTGCGCCTGATACGATCTCGCCCAATGGGGATGGCGTGCAGGAAGTGACCTCGATTCACTACGAACTGGGTCAGGCCGCGACTATCTCGATCTATCTGCAGGATGCGGCCGGTCAGCGCTATTATTTTCGCAAGGATCAGCCCCGCCCGTCCGGCGTGTACGATGTCTTGCTGGGCGGCGTGATCGATGGCCGGTTGTTGACGGATGGCGCTTACACTTGGGTGGTCGAAGCAACCGCTGAGGCCGGGCAAACTCAATCGGCGCAAGGGGCCTTCACTATTCAGGACGGCGATAAGACGCCGCTCGAGATTACCCGCTTCACCATCAGCCCTCAAGAGATCACTCCCAATCGCGACAGCATTTCTGACCGAACTCAAATCAATGTCTATCTTGAAAAGCCGGCCACGCTGTTTGTGACCTTGCAAAACGCGGACTGTCACGGATCGACTACATCGCCACCCGACAACCCGGCCCTGGTCTGCACGTCGTTCCCGTTGACGGAAAAAGAAGGCTCACTGCGCAAATCGGGCGAGCGCGGCTTGCACGAATTTGACTACGATGCCGGCGTCGATCTCGGCGCAGAGCCGCCACCTGACGGCACCTACCTCGTCACCGCGCGCGTGGAAGATGCGGTGGGACAGGTGCAGGTGGCGACGGAGACCTTGACGATCAAAGACGGGGGTGTGCCACGCGCAGAGATTGTCGATGGCGCGATCAGTTTCTCGCGCAGTTCGCTGTTGGTCGGCGACACGTTGTATTTCACCTTGACCGTCGAGAATTACGGCTCGGTACCGATTCGGACCAGCGGGCCGGAACCCGGTTATGTGTATGACTTCGATGAGAACTACAATATTCCGGGCTTTGCTGAAGAATCGGGCGCGTGGCGCGTGGGCATCGACTTCGATACCAGCCCGCGCAATTATCCCTTCCGCTGGGCGGTGGGCGGCTCGACCGATCTCACGGCGCGCACCATTGGCGATAAGACTTACTACTATTTGGATCCGGGCAAGAAAGTGCAGATCACCGGCGGCATCCAGATCACCCAGAAGCCGCCGCGCAATCCATTGTATTTCTGGGCCGGGTTGATCCACGAAGACGTGGAGATCAGTTCGATCAACAACCGCGTCGATCCGCATTCGATCACGATCGATCAGCCATGAGGGCCGCACACTTTGCAAAAGATTCTTAACAAGCAGGCGCTTGCCATTCATGTCCGATTGCTGTACTATGCAAGGCGTTTGTTCTCCCAACCACACCCACCTTACCTTAGCCAAAGGAGGTGATTGCCGCCTCGACAATGCATTTCTAGGTTTAGCGTGTGTGTCGCTCCGTCTATTGGTTTCCACTTACACAAGGAGAAAGAGGAGAAGCTATGTCTACCAAACGTGTGTCACTATTGTCCGTCACTCTATTGCTCGCGCTGGTGGTCGCGGCCTGTGCGCCTGCGGCAGCGCCTGCCACGCAGGCACCGGTGGCGCAGGCCACTCAGCCGCCGGCGGTCGCTGCCACACCGACCGTCCCAGCCCCTGCCTGTGAATTACAGCCTGGCATGCCCACCGTGAAAGACGGCGATCTGGGGTCGGCCAGTAATCCGATTGTAATGACATTTGTTCCCTCGGGCGACGTGCCTACCATTACCAAGGCCGGTACGGAAATCGCTGATTGCCTGAGCAAGGTGACGGGTCTCAGCTACAAGATCGAGATCGGTACCAGCTACGGTGCGTCGATCGAAGCGATGGGCGCGGGCAAGGCACAAATCGGCTTCCTGAACACCTTCTCGATCTTGTTGGCCCAGGCCAAGTATGACGTCGTGCCGGTGCTGGTGGCGCTGCGCAGCTACAAAGGCAACCTGGAAAATTACTACAAGGGCCAGTTCATTGCCAGCACCACGTCCGGCATCAAGTCGCTTACAGATCTGAAGGGCAAGACGTTCTGTTTCGTCGAGCCTAACTCGACGTCAGGGTATATCATCCCGCGCATTGTCTTGAAGGCTAACGGCATCGATCCCGACAAGGACTTCACGGCCACGCAGAATGCCGGTTCGCATGATAACGTCGCCATCGCGGTATACAAGGGTGACTGCGACGCGGGCACCACCTTCGTCGACGTGCGCACCGACTCGGCCCCGATTAAAGAAAATTACCCCGACATTCTCGACAAGGTTGATGCATTTTACATCACCGACAGCATCCCGAACGATGGCATGCAGGTCGTCAAGGACTTCCCCGCGGCTTTGCAAGATGCCACGGTCAACGGCATGCTGTTCATCGCCAACGATCCGGGCGGCAAAGCGATGCTGCGCAATTTGTACAGTTATCGCGGCCTGGACAAGATCGAACCGACCTTCTACGACGAGTTCCGCGCATTGATGGAAAAGGCGGGCGTCGATCCGGCCGAGATGGTCAAGTAGTCAGCCGTCATAGCTTAGACGCCTGGGCAGAGGAGCGGCGGCTCCTCTGCCCGAATGGTATCACCTCCAGGTAGATGTCATGCTCCAAGTTATCAACCTCACCAAGACTTACCCGAATGGAACTCAGGCCCTGAAGCAGGTCAGCTTTGAAGTGCAAGATGGCGAGTTCCTGGCGGTCATCGGCCTGAGCGGCAGCGGCAAATCAACCTTGCTGCGCTGTATCAATCGCCTGATCGAGCCGACGTCCGGCCAGGTCAGGTGGGATGGCGTCGACGTCACTGCCGCGTCGGGCCGGGATCTGCGCAACATTCGCCGCCAGATTGGCATGGTCTTTCAACAGTTCAATCTGGTGAAACGATCGCCTGTGATCACCAACGTGCTGTCGGGGCGGCTGGGCTACACTTCTCCCTGGCGCAGCCTGTTCAATAGTTTTTCCAAGGAAGATCGCGCGCGGGCCCTGGACAATTTGGAGCAGTTGGGCTTGCAAGACAAAGCGTACGTGCGCGCCGATTCGCTGTCGGGTGGCCAGCAGCAGCGCGTGGGAATCGCCCGGGCGTTGATGCAGGAGCCTAAACTTGTGCTGGCCGACGAACCGGTGGCCTCACTCGATCCGGTGCTGGCGCACACCATCTTAAAATATTTGGAACAAATGAATCGTGAGCGCGGCATCACGGTGTTATGCAGCCTGCACTTCCTTGATCTGGTGCATCGCTACGCCACGCGCGCGATTGCCTTGAAAGACGGCGAGGTGGTCTTTGAAGGCCTGCCTCACGAAATCGACGACGCGCAGTTCAAAGCGATTTACGGGCAAGAAGCCGAACGTGTCTCCATTGTATAACGCATGACTGCCTCCGCTCATTTCCCCACGCCATCTTTCAAGCGAAAACTACCGGCCCTGCTGTCGCTGGTCTTCCCCGGCGCGGGCCAGGTGTATTTGAGGAAACGCTGGCGCGGCATTGCCATCCTGGTGATGATGGTTGTGCTCGTCTTCCTGATCCAATGGGCCTTCGACAACTTCAAAGTCGGCCTGTGGGACTTTGGCCCCTTCACGACCAGCTGGCTGTGGGTGGCGCTCAGCGGCTTCTGGGCCTGGAACGTGTTCGATGCTTACCGGTTGGCGCAAGGCCGATCGGCTTCCCGCTGGTTGGCGTTCTTATTGCCCCTCATTATCATTTACGTGATCGCCTGGCAGGTGACGGACGTCAAACTCGATCGGCTTGTCACGCGCTTCAGCGATGCACAGATCGTTTTCAGGGCAATCGCCAACCCCGATTTGTTAGAACGTGACAAAGCGGCCCAGATCGGCCAGACGACCTTCTGGGTGCCGTGCAGCTCGCCGCCTCAACCGCTGCCCACCCTCGCCGAGCCATATCAGTTGCGCACCGACGTAGCCTGTGGCGATGTCGGGGAGGCCATTACGTTGCGCGGCCAGGGCCTCATCCCCGGCATGACCGGCAATATCTACTGGTACCTTGAACCGGACGGTACGCGCGAAGGGCAGGTCCGTGAAGGCGGTCAGGCAGTCGAGATCACCATCAAGGCTGATGGAACATTCGAAACGACTTTTGCCATACCTAAAATTGCCGGCCTGGATGGTGTCGATCCGGCGAATCCACTGCTGCAAGCCATTCAAGTACGTTTCATCCAAGAAGTTGGCCCGCTGCATCTCAGTGCCACATTCGGCGACATCATCGGCCGGACCGTCGAGGGCGTCTTCATCCCCGGCCAGATTTTCGCCACGCTGGCCTTAGGCCTGCTGGCGACGATCTTCTCGACGCTTCTGGCTGTGCCGTTGAGCTTCTTTGCCGCGCACAACGTCATGGAACGCGTACCGGGCGGCACGGCCATTTACTACGTGATGCGCACCATCTTGAATGTGGTGCGTGCCGTCGATACCATTGTGTGGGGATTGCTGGTCATCGTCTGGGTGGGGCTGGGTAATCTGGCCGGGTTGATCGCGTTGACCATCCATTCAACGGCGGCACTAGCCAAGTTGTTTTCGGAAGAAGTCGAGCACATCGATCATGGACCGATCGAGGCCTTGACGGCGACCGGCGCGAATTTGCTGCAGGTCATTCGGTACGGCATCGTGCCGCAGATTTACTCGCCGTTTCTGGCCTATACCCTGCTGCGCTGGGACATCAACATGCGCTCGGCCACAGTGGTGGGTTTCGTAGCGGGGGGGGGCATCGGTTTCTTCGTGGTCGAGACCATCCGCAAAGGCGGCTATCGTGAATACGCGGCGGCGTTGTGGGCCATTGCGGTTGTGATTATCCTCGTCGACTGGATCAGCGGTAAATGGCGGCAGCGCATTGCCGAAGGCGATACGAAGATGGTTTTGCTACGGCCCAAGCCGTGGTACAAGTCGCTGCGCAAGTTGATTTATACCTTCCTGTTGTTGGCGATCTTTGTAGGCTGCCTGAGTATTTTGCAGATAGATCTCCGCAAGTTGTTTGACCCCAGCCCGAGCTTTGGCAAACTCCTGGGCGACTTCGTGACGTTCGACTTGAGCCGGGAGGTGCTGGACACGGTCCTTAAGCAGATGTTAATTACCGTCTTCCAGGCTTTGATTGCCACGACTTTTGGCGCGCTGGTTGCCATTCCATTCAGTTTTCTGGCGGCGCGCAATTTGATGAGTCGTACGTGGCTGTCGCGCGGCATCTATTATGTGGTGCGCAGCATCTTCAACGTCTTGCGCTCGATCGAAGCGCTGCTGTACGTCGCGATCTTCGTGTTTTGGGTAGGCATCGGCGCGTTTGCGGGGGCATTGGCGCTGACGATTACGACGTTTGCGTTGATCGGTAAACTCTTCTCCGAAGCCATCGAGAACATCGATGCCGGTCCGCTGGAAGCGATCACCGCGACCGGGGCCACGCGCCTGCAAGCGATTGTCTACGGCATTCTGCCGCAGATTGTCCCGCCCTTCGTGTCGTACGCCATCTACCAATGGGACATCAATATCCGCATTTCTACCATCATCGGTTTTGCAGGCGGCGGCGGCATTGGCCTGCTTCTCTCTACTTTCTTCGGGCAGCTGCAATACCATAAGGCTGGCACAGCGGTGTTATTGATCGTGCTGGTCATCGTCGCCATGGATTTTGCCAGCGCCCAGATTCGCCAAAAATTGGTGTAGCATTCTGTCATGAATGATGAACAACTGGGTGTCGTCATCGTTTCGTGGAACGTCCGCGAGCTGCTGGCGCGCTGTCTCTATTCTCTGTTTGCAGAACTGGCGCGATCGCAGATCGACGCGCGCGTTATCGTCGTCGATAACGCCTCGCGTGACGGCTCGCCGGAGATGATCCGCTTGCAGTTCCCGCAGGTCGAGCTCATCGCCTGCGAGGACAACCTGGGCTTTGCTAAAGGCAACAACGTCGGACTGCGCGCGCTGGGGCTGCCTCACTCCGCCCCCGGCCCGACGGCCACCCCTCCCTCTCTCCTGACTGATGTCAGGAAGGCGGGTGAGGTCCTTCTGCTTAACCCCGATACCGAAGTCCAGCCCGGCGCGATTAAAACCCTGTTGGACGTCATGCGCTCTCGCTCCGGCACAGCGATGGTGACTTCGCGCTTATCTTACGGCAGTGGCGCGTTCCAGCACAGCGCCTTTCACTTTCCAGGGATGGGTCAGCTGTACATCGATCTCTTACCTGCGCCGGCACGCTTCTACGAATCGCGTCTGAATGGGCGTTATCCGCGTCGCTGGTATGAAGCCGGTCAGCCATTTGAGATCGATACGCCGCTGGGCGCGGTGATGTTATTACGCTGTGAAGCGATCGAGCAGGTGGGCTTCTTCGACGAAGAATTTACCCTGTACTGTGAAGAGATCGATTGGGCCGCGCGCTTCAAGGAGGCGGGCTGGAAGAATGTCTGTGCTCCGGCGGCGCACATCATCCATCATGAGGGCAAGAGCACTTCGCAGGTGCGCGTGGAATCGTTTGTGAAACTGTGGACCTCGCGCTACCGGCTGCACACCAAGCATTCACAGTTCGCGCCGCTGGGACTCGCACGGCAGATCGTGATTACGGGGATGAAACGCAAGATGCGGGATGCTTCGCCGGAGATGAAAGCGGCGTGTGAGAAGATCATTGAGATTTGGAAACGCTAGTCAAGCGCGCATGACAAAACTAGCCGCCATCATCCTGACTAAAAACGAAGAGCGGCATATGGACGCCTGCCTCGATTCGCTGGCGTGGGCCGATCGACGTGTCGTGTTCGATTCGTTCAGCACCGATCGGACGTGCGACATCGCGCGTGAGCGTGGCGCCGAGGTGTTACAGCACCCGTTCAGCGACTATGCCGCGCAGCGCAACGCGGCCCTGCAGGCCGTGGACGCCGCATGGATTTTCTTCGTCGATGCCGATGAACGTGCCACGCCGGAGCTGGCCGTGGAGATTGGGCAAATCGTCGGAGTCGAGGCTTCAACGGATCCGGCTAAAGCCTCGACTCCCGATATGAAGGCCGAAATCGTCGGTTGGCATGTGCCGCGCCATAATTACCTCTTTGGCAAATTGACGCGCGGCGCGGGCTACTGGCCCGATTACCAGATGCGGCTGCTCAAGCGTGGTTGCGCCCAGTATGATCGACCTGCCTCAGAGATTGTCAAGCTGGAAGGTCCAGCGGGTTACTTGCAGAATGCGTTGTTGCACTACAACTACGACACGATCGCGCAATTTCGGCAGAAGCAGACTTTTCGCATCGACTTTGAGGCGGCCAACCTCTATCGGCGTGGAGAGAAATGCAGGTTTTACTCGCCGTACTACATGACTGTGCGCCATTTCTGGTGGCGCTATGTGACGCTAAAAGGTTATCGGGATGGGCGGCACGGCTTGCGTTTGTGCCTGCTGCTGGCCTATTACTTCGGTTATCGCTACTACAAACGGTTAGGCCAGCTCTACCGATCGGGCGGGCCGAGCGCGCCGGGCGCTTCGCGCAATTGACAGCCCTTCGGCGCAGTGGTATACTCTCGCGCGCGCGAATACGCGCATTCACGCTCGACATCCTTGCGTGGCCATCAGGAAAAACGGAGGGATGGCCGAGTGGTTTAAGGCGGCGGTCTTGAAAACCGCTGTAGCCCTTGTGGTTACCGGGGGTTCGAATCCCTCTCCCTCCGCCTTGAAGTCACCTTGTTCGGGGAGATGCCGGAGTGGACGATCGGAGCCGCCTGCTAAGCGGTTGTGTGGGTAAAACTGCACCCAGGGTTCGAATCCCTGTCTCCCCGCCAGATTTAACAAGCAAAGCTGTGGTGTTCATACCCCTGTAGCTCAGCGGATAGAGCGCGGCCCTGCGGAGGCTGAGGCTTGGGTTCAATTCCCAACAGGGGTACTTGTTTGAGAAACCGGATTCGATGAAGAATCCGGTTTTTCGTTTCTCCCACTCGATTGGCCTTTCTTCCTCTTGCTATAAACCAGCGCGCCGCGATCGACCGATC
>JAUQXC010000393.1 GCA_030834825.1 Thermoflexales bacterium | reverse complement strand
TCTCATTGTAGTTGAATGCTCACGCCGGATGGTCACATCCGGCAGTTGGCGGCGATGGATGTGACCATCCATCGCGAGCACAGTAGGTCAAATTGAGAATTGCTGGGCGAGTGACGAACTCGCCCCGTTTAATTCACCGCTTGTTCTGCAGATGCTTCTTCAGGAATTGGCCGGTGTAGGACTGTTTATTGGCCGCGATCTGTTCAGGCGTGCCCACGGCCACAATTTCGCCGCCGCGCTCGCCGCCTTCAGGGCCAAGGTCGATCAACCAGTCGGCCACTTTGATGATGTCGGGATGGTGCTCGATGATCAGTACGCTGTTGCCCGCATCGACGAGGCGATCCAGTACCTCGATCAGCTTGTGCACATCCGCCGCATGCAGGCCCACCGATGGTTCATCGAGAATGTACAGCGTGTGATCGGTGGCGCGCTTGCTCAGCTCCTTGCTGAGCTTCACACGTTGCGCTTCGCCGCCCGACATCGTCGGGGCAGGCTGCCCCAAACGGATGTAACCCAGCCCCACATCTTCCAGTGTTTTCAACTTGCGCTGCAAGGGCGGAATCGCTTCGAAGAACACCAGCGCCTCACTCACCGTCATGTTCAGCACTTCCGCGATGTTCTTGTCCTTGTAGCGGATCTGCAGCGTCTCGCGATTGTAGCGCGCACCGTGACACACATCGCACAACACGTACATGTCGGCCATGAACTGCATCTCGATCTGAATCTCGCCTTGCCCTTCGCACGCCTCGCAGCGCCCGCCCTTGACGTTGAACGAGAAGCGCCCAGGCAAATAACCGCGCACTTTCGATTCGGGCAGTTCGGCAAAGAGATCGCGGATGTCGTTGAAGAAACCGACGTAGGTGGCCGGGTTCGATCGGGGGGTGCGCCCGATCGGGGTCTGATCGATGTTGATGATCTTGTCGATGTGCTGCACGCCTTCCAGGCCGCGGCTGGCGCCCGCCCGCTCGTGTGAGCCGTGCAGCATTTGCGCCAGGCGTTTGTACAACGTCTCCACCACCAGCGTCGATTTACCAGATCCGGAGACGCCGGTGACGCACACCATCATGCCCAGCGGCACTTCGACGTCAATTTGCTTGAGGTTGTTCTCCTGCGCGCCGCGCACGACGAGGAACTGCCCGTTGCCTGGGCGACGTTCCTGGGGCACTTCAATTCTCAGTCGGCCCGAGAGATAGCCGCCCGTCAACGACGTTTTGTCCTTGAGGATCTGGGCATACGTGCCTTCAAAGATCACCCTGCCGCCGCGCTCGCCCGCGCCGGGACCGAGGTCGACGATCCAGTCGGACGCTTCCATCGTATCTTCGTCGTGTTCGACGACGAGCACCGTATTGCCCAGGTCGCGCATGGATTGTAGTGTCTTGATCAAGCGCGCCTGATCGCGCGGATGCAAGCCGATGCTGGGTTCGTCGAGCACGTACAACACGCCCGTCAAACGCGATCCGATCTGCGTGGCGAGACGAATGCGCTGGGCCTCGCCGCCCGAGAGAGACGCGGTGGCCCGATTGAGCGTGAGATAGTCCAGGCCCACATCGACCATGAACTGCAGGCGTGAGCTGATCTCTTTGACGATTTGTTTGGCGATCGTCATCTGGCGGGTGGTTAGCGCCGTGCTCCCGTTGGACGAAGCTCCAGTGGCGGACGGCGGATTTTCACCCTCTGGGGCCTTGAGCTTGTTCGCCTTGAGCGACTTTACCCACTCCAGCGCATGGATCACCGGCAGTGACGTGATCTCTTGAATGCCGCGTCCGCCGACGGTTACCGCTAACGCGGCGGGTTTCAAGCGCTTGCCGTGACAGGCCGGGCAGTGCACTTGCGCCATGTAGCCTTCAATCTTGCTGCGAATGTAATCGCTGGTGGTGTCCATGTAACGGCGGCGCAGGTTGTTGATCACCCCTTCGAAGGTGGTTTGATAGATGCGCTGGTCGCCCAGGCGATTCTGATACTTCACCGGGATCTTCTCGTCGCCGCTACCGTAGAGCACGATCTCGCGCTGCGCGTCGTTGAGTTTCTTCCACGGCACATCCAAGTCGATGTCGTAGTGCTCGCAGGTGGCTTTGAGCAGCTGGATGTAGTACGGATCGTCGCCGTTATTACGCCCTTCGGCGCTCCATTCCATGGCCGCAATTGCCCCCCCGTTTAGCGAGCGGTCGGGATTGGGGACGACCATCTCCGGATCGATCTGTAACTTGGTGCCCAGGCCCTGGCATTCTTCGCAGGCGCCGTGCGGCGAGTTGAATGAGAAGGTGCGCGGTTCGATCTCGGGCAGTGACGTGCCGTCGTAGGGGCAGGCGAACTTCTCGCTGAAGATGCGATCGGTTGGCTCTTTGTCCGTCACATCGTTGACGATGACCATGCCATCGCCCAGGCGCAGCGCCGTTTCGATCGAGTCGGCCAGGCGGCTGCGTTCCAGATCGGACTTAATGACCAGGCGATCGACCACCGCTTCGATGGTGTGGTTCTTGTAGCGATCGAGTTCGATCGTTTCATTGACGTCGTACAATTTGCCGTCGACGCGCACGCGCACGTAACCGGCCTTGCGGATGTCCTCAAAGACCTGCTGGTGGTGGCCCTTGCGATCCTTGATCAACGGCGCGAGCACTTGGATGCGGCGACCGTCAGGCAGGGCCGCCACCGCGTCGATGATCTGATCGGCGGTCTGCATCTGCACCTCGCGGCCGCAGACCGGGCAATGCGGTATGCCGACGCGCGCGTAGAGCAAGCGCAGGTAATCGTAGACTTCCGTTGTCGTGCCCACGGTCGAGCGGGGATTGCTGCTGGCCCCGCGCTGATCGATCGATACGGCGGGACTCAGCCCCTCGATCTGATCGACGTCGGGCTTCTCCATCTGACCGAGGAACTGCCGGGCATAAGCGCTGAGCGACTCCACGTAGCGACGCTGCCCCTCGGCGAAGATCGTATCGAAGGCCAGCGACGATTTGCCGCTGCCGCTGAGGCCGGTGATGACGACCATTTGGTTGCGCGGGATGTCCACGCTGATGTTCTTCAGGTTGTGGGTGCGCGCGCCGCGCACGGAGATGTAGTCCTGGGACATTTTGGATTGCCGGTTTTTGATTTTGGATTGAGGTTGACAACGCAGTGCTGCGAAAGAAGATTATAACACGTCGAGATGAGGAAGAGGCGATCTTTTAATGTGGCGTTCTAGATTTGCCATGCTATAATCCGCCTTGATTTAGTGAAGTTCGTTTTCTAAACCCTCACCGGGTGACCACGATACAAGCCACGGGATGTCCTGTTCAATAGAGCGCGGGGGAGAAAGCGCTTATTGCTGTGAATACCCAATTGAGTCTGCGGGTAAGACCGCTTAGTAAGATCGGCTTGGTACTAGGCTCAAGCGGATTGCTATTGCTGTCGCTGGGACTGTTGTTGCAACCAGCTGGATTAGCGCAGGCTTGGTCATTGACTGAGCCGCTGACAGAAGCCGCCCCGGTTGCCTCTACTCGCTACGTAGCCGTCGAGGGAACCGACACGGGTAATGACTGCTCCATCAGCGCAACTCCCTGCGCGACAATTCAGTGGGCAGTGGATGTTGCCGCGCCTGACGACGAGATTCGCGTGGCAGCGGGGACTTATACCGGCGTGCAGGTGCGGCAGGGGATCACGCAGGTGGTGTATATCAGCCAATCCGTGACGATTCGCGGCGGTTATACCACAACAAACTGGGTGGCCTCTGACCCGGAGACCAACGCAACTATTCTGGATGCGCAGGGACAGGGTCGGGTGATCGTTATCCTCTATGTGCAGGCCACTCTGGAAGACCTGCGCATAACAGGCGGCGATACGCAATCTTTTGCTGATCTTAGCGGGGGTAGCGCGGGGAGAGTTGGCGGCGGTCTATACATCGCCGCTGTAACAACCATCAGCGATTGTCGAATTTATAGCAACACCGCGACGTATTTTGGTGGCGGTCTATACGCCCATTCGAGTGTCATTACTGTGACTCAAAGTCGTATTTTCTCGAACAGCCTCAGCCCAGCGTATTCAGTCGGAGGAGGCATCTATGCTGAGCTAGGGACCTCATTCGTTGATAACAATATCGTATTTGACAACAATGCTGTTTATGGCGGAGGCGTTTATTTAGGTTTTGGGTCGTGGGGCGGGCGGTTGAGTGAGAATCAGATTTACAGCAACCGAGCCTTCCAACGTGGTGGTGGGTTGTTGCTCATCTCGACACAAACACCAGATGTCCTGATTAGCCGCAATGTTTTTTCGCAGAATGTGGCTGGAGCAGATGGTGGTGGAGCATTTCTTGGTACAGGCGTTTCAGTCGTCACGGGTAACCTGTTCATCAGTAACACGGCCACTGGTGTCGGTGGAGGCGCGCACGTCTATTATGGATCTGCTACATTGATGCGAAACACGTTCCTTAGTAATACCAGTAGTGTAGGCGGAGGCGGTGTAACGATCATTTCTGGTTCTGCCACATTAATAGAGAATTACTTTGAGCATAACTACGCCTGAGTTGGTGGGGCTGTCCAAGTGTGGGATTTCAGAATATTAACCATGACATCTAATGTGTTAGTGAGGAACACTGCCGAAGTGGGTGGCGGTATAGCCATTGATGACGATGACGAGGAAGGGCAAATCATCTTGACGGGAAACGTTCTTGATGAGAACAATGCCAATGGGCTCGATGGAGGGAGTGGCATCGCCATCTATGGAATTCAGTCAGGTGTGCTGAATAACAATGTCTTGATGAACCATCCAGACTCTGCGCTCATGATGAGCGACGGGTATGTGACAGCCACGCACAACACCATCATCTCCAATGTGGGCGGTATCCAGCTGGCCAGCTTTGACACTGCGCCAGAACTAACACTAATTAATACGATCTTCGCTGAGAATGGCACTGCAATTGATGCGGCTGTTGGCACCACCGCCACATTAGACGGCGTGTTATGGTTTGACAATGTAGCCAATACATATGGTTCCGGCTATATCACCATCGGTCAACAGATCACGGTGAATCCGCTGTTGGCGGCTGATGGGTACCATTTGCTGACGGGTTCACCGGCAATTGACGCGGGTGTGCCTTCTGGTGTTGCAGACGACATCGATGGTGAACTGCGTCCCTCGGGACCGGCTGTTGACATTGGCGCGGATGAATGGCTCTATCCAACCTCCGTCGATTTGTTGGTGACCCAGCAGGTCTCACCGGAAGTGGTCTATCCCACTCAGGGCGTCACTTATGCCATTGCCTATCGCAACATTGGTGTTGGCATCACAGCAACCGGTGTAGTCATTTCTGCTGAGATACCCGTGAGCCTGGCGAATCTCAATGTCATCAGTAGTGGCGCGGTGCTGATCCCGGTACCCGGCGTAACTTACACCTGGCAAGTCTCCGATCTGCCGTCCGGTGCAGGAGGGCTGATTACAATCACCGCTCTAGTCATGCCGGGGCTTGCTCCACAGGTGCTAACTTCGACTGTTAGTATCACAGCATCTCAAACCGATTCCAATCTGGCGAATAACACA
>JAUQXC010000392.1 GCA_030834825.1 Thermoflexales bacterium | reverse complement strand
CGATTGCCTCTAGGTTTCCTGCAAAGGAATTATTGACGCCGACTTTGATCATGACTGAGACCTTTGACTGTTGGACCGCGTCCAGTCCTGAGAGTTCCGCTCGACAAGTAGGTCTAGGCCAGCTGCTGATTGCCTACGATGACGTTGGTGCCTCAACCTGGTATTCAAATCTTTATCACTTTAATCTTGCAACCCAGAAATACTCACTACTCGTCTCGCAGATTGAGGTACACAGTCTTTCGCCTGACGCGTTAAAAATCTGGTATAGTCTCATTAAAGATAGTTCGGGGAACTCAATTTTCGCTTATGATCTTGCTAACGATATCCATCATCAAGCACCATTCCCCATCCCAATTGAGAGCATAAATGAACAAGTCACGTGGTCGCCAGACAGCCAGTGCCTATTCGCCTGGCGTGGTGACACCGCCTTTGCTTATCGCCTGCAGGATGGCGTACTACAAGCGAAGACCTTTCCAGATGTGGATTTTGGATTTAATCCCAGAGCCGCATCGCCCGATGGGCACTGGTGGGCCTGGGATTGTAAGACGATCTTCCATCCGCTGAATCCCAATGAGCAGAATTTCTGTTTGATAACTCCCCAAGGACAGCGCGTGGATCATGACGGGCTTCACCTTCCGGTAGCGCGCGAACCGAGGTCTGGCTTTTCTAGCCAGAGCCTTGGCTGGTGGTCGCCAGACAGCCGCGTGTTAGCGATTGCCTATCCGGGACATCGAACAGATTATCAAGACTCTATACGGCTCATTTATCTCGATGAGCAAGGCGTGGTTTCTTTCCAGGATTTGGATTTCAAGGCCCCCATCCCGCTCCGCGATATGCAGTGGTCTCCAGACAGTCGCCAACTAGCCTTTCTAAAGCAATTTGAAGGTGTAGTAGATGTGTATGACGTAGCTACCCAACAGACAACCGTGTTGAAAAGTCCGGAAGAGGGCTTCTCCGCGAAGGGGTTTGCCTGGTCACCTGACGGAAAACAGCTGGTCATGGTGTTGCAAGACAAAGAATCCAAATCCAGAGATAAGCTGTATCTGATGAATAGCGATGGTACACTTGTTTCTCAGATCCCAACTTTGCCGCAAGATGTGGAAGGCGCTGAAATGGTTGCGCCGCACTACCTCATTACTGACGTTTACTGGGTGCCGTGAGGCAAAACTGGGCAGGTTGCACCCTTATCACGCTGCCGGATGAGTTGAATAAATTGCTTCGATGCATAGCGCTTGATCTTTCACTGAGATCAGGCGCTATTGTTTATTTGTGCGAATGCCAGTAGGAATGACTCTTCTTTAACGGAGAATGCTCATGAGCGGGTGATGATGGTCCGGCGCTTCGGTGTCGATGGACAGGCGCCGCAAACCTTGGACGCACTGATAGCGCCGCTGGGTGTCACCACGCGGGAGCGAGTTCGCCAGATCGAAAGTCAGGCGTTGCGTAAGGTGCAATTGTCGACACAGCGCCGAGCCTTGCGGGCGAAGTTGGATCAACTCGCGCAGTGGGAAGAGTGATGGCAATCAAAGGGATAGCACTTGGCAGGCACTTTGTCTGCAATCGGCCAAAGCGCTCTGCACCTACAAGAATGCCGGAAGGCAGCCAACAAAGCGCCCGACTCCGATTGAGTCGGGCGTCAAACTGTCTGCACACTGGCGCACATCTTGGGGCCAGCCTCGAGAATTTTCTTCGTGTCGAACGTGTCTTGAATCATTAAGGTAACTGCTCGAAGTTCTGAGCCGACGGTGTTGAGCCTATGCGATGGCAATCGGCCGCACGAGGGCCGGATCTAATTAAATGGCACTTCGTCGCACTTGCTTCTCAATGCACCAAGCTTCATGTCGATGGTATACTATTGACGGCCCTTATAACCGTCAATGATAAGACGGCCCGGGCTCTTGGCTGGGGCCAGGTGCTGCTTTTCAGATTCACACGTGGTGCATTCTATAGCGTCACCAACTCTGCCCTTTCAATCTTCGCCGTATCTACGTGAAACTCTTCCATCAGATCGATTGGCGCTGATATCAACACCAGCCAGCGTGAAAAATTGTGTTGCATACCATAAATGCCTGAGGGCGCACAAGGAAAATGCACCTGCCCGATCCGTAGGGCTTCCGGCCAATGGTATAATCAGACACACCATCCACACAACAGGAGAGAAACAACGATGAGGTATACCCGCCAAGGTGTATCGATCGAATATGATGACATTGGGAATGGTGTGCCACTGTTGCTCATTCATGGGTTCCCGCTCGATCGCACCCTCTGGCGAACACAAATCGCCGGCCTGTCGCAGATCTTCCGGGTCATCGCTCCCGATTTACGGGGCTTCGGCCAATCCAGCGATACCGATGGCGAAGCAGTGACCATGGATCAGTACGCCGCTGATCTCAAATCGCTCTTGGATTCCGTAAACGTCAAACAAGCCGTCGTCGGCGGTATCTCGATGGGCGGTTACATTGCACTAGCCTTCTACGCGCAGTACCCCGATCGCGTCAAGGGCCTCATCCTGGCCAATACACGCGCCATACCCGATGCTGAGGAAGGCAAGCAATCCCGTTTAGCGAACGCCCAGAAAGTGGGCGAAGCCGGCTCGAGTTTTCTGGTCGAGACCATGGCGCCCAAGATGTTAGGCTCCGCCGCCAAACCTGAAATCGAAATAGCCGTGCGCAGCATGATGGCGCGCCAACACGCTCCGGGCGTCATGTCCGCACTGCGCGGCATGGCGGTTCGCC
>JAUQXC010000391.1 GCA_030834825.1 Thermoflexales bacterium | reverse complement strand
TTCTAGGAAAGTCATGGGTTCATTATAAACAACACGAAAGCCTTTGGTCAATAGCTCACCGCGACCTCCCCTTCTAGCGCCGAATTTGAGGCAACCTCCTTCACGCACCAAGGGCATGACATCTATCATGCCAATCAGGGGCGAAATTGCCTCTTGCGTTTCGCCAGTTCAGATGTATACTAAATTTGTCTACCGGATAAACTAATTCTCGATAAGGAGTTCGTCATGGCGGACTATCAGCCCCATCCTCAGCACAAATTCACCTTTGGCCTGTGGACCGTGGGCAACCCCGGCGGCGACCCGTTTGGCAAGGCCGTTCGCAAAGCTTTATCCCCGGTTGAAATTGTTCAGCTACTGTCCGAAGTTGGCGCGTGGGGAGTGAACTTCCACGACAACGATCTGGTGCCGATTGAGGCCACACCCGCCGAGCGCGATCGCATCGTCAAGGACTTCAAGCAAGTCTTGAACGACACCGGCCTCGTCGTGCCGATGGCGACCACCAACCTCTTCTACGACCCCGCCTTTCGCGATGGCGCCTTCACCAGCAACGATCCCAAAGTGCGTGCCTATGCCCTGCACAAAACCATGCGAGCGATGGACCTGGGCGTGGAACTGGGTGCGCAGACTTACGTCTTTTGGGGTGGTCGCGAAGGTACCGAGTCCGATGCGGGCAAGAACGCGCTCGACGCGGGCAAACGCTTCCGCGAAGCCTTAAACTTCCTGTGCGAATATGCGCTCGACAACCAGTATGATCTCAAATTCGCACTGGAAGCCAAACCGAACGAACCACGCGGCGACATCTATCTACCCACCACGGGTGCGATGCTGGGCTTTATCGCCACGCTCGATCATCCCGAAATGGTGGGCGTCAATCCTGAAATGGCGCACGAGCACATGGCGGGCTTGAACTTCATGCACGCGGTGGCACAGGCCTGGGACGCGGGCAAGTTATTCCACATCGACCTCAATGATCAGAACTATGCGCGCTACGATCAAGACCTGCGCTTTGGCTCACAGAGCATCAAGCAGGCCTTCTTCCTGGTGAAATTCCTGGAAGACGTCGGCTATGCCGGCGCCCGCCACTTCGATGCACACGCCTATCGGACGGACAACCTCGATGGCGTGAAGGCGTTTGCGAAGGGCTGCATGCGCACGTACCTCGTTCTTAAAGAGAAGGCGGCACAGTTTAAGGCCGATCCTGAGATTCAAGCGCTGCTGGCGCAGATCAATGCCGACGATGGATCGGTGGCACAGTTTAGCGGCAAGTATTCCGCCGACAAGGCCAAGTCCTTGAAAGCGTATGAGTTCGATCGGGTGGCGCTGGGTCAGCGCGGCCAGCCGTACGAGCAGCTGGATCAACTCACGATCGATCTGCTGTTGGGCGTTCGCTAGTTCCTCTCCTCCAGGGTAAGGAGCCAAGGCGCCGGTCGACTCGCGATCGGCCGGCGCCGTAACTCCGCCCGACAACAACAGGAGCACTCCATGTCTTACTTCCTCGGCATTGACGTGTCAACCACCGGCGCGAAGGCGCTCATCATCGACGAACAAGGCAACTTCATTGCGAGTCACACCACGGAATATCCGCTCTCCACGCCCCAACCGTTATGGAGCGAGCAGGACCCTCACGCTTGGTGGAATGGCGCGTGCGAGAGTATTCAGGCGGCGTTAAGCAAGGCGCAGCTAGCGGGTGAAGCGATCAGCGCAGTGGGCCTCACCGGGCAGATGCACGGGCTGGTCATGCTCGATAAATCTGATCACGTACTGCGTCCCGCGATCCTGTGGAACGATCAGCGCACTGGCCCGCAGTGTGAGGCGATCACGGCGAAAGTCGGCGGGCTCGAGCGGTTGTTGGCGCTGACCGGCAATCAAGTGCTGCCGGGATTCACCGCTCCCAAGATCGTGTGGGTGCGTGAGAATGAGCCGGACGTATACGAACAGACGACGCACATTTTGCTGCCTAAAGACTACGTGCGTCTCCGGCTAACCGGCGAATATGCGACCGAAGTATCGGATGCCTCGGGTATGTCGCTGTTGGATGTGGAGAAGCGCGTGTGGTCCAAGGAAATGTTGAGCGCACTGGAAATTCCCGAAGCATGGCTGCCCACCTGCACCGAGTCCGATCAAGTGTCAGGCCGCATCAGCGCATCCGCCGCGAAAGTGACGGGCCTGAAGATCGGTACGCCGGTGGTTGGCGGTGGGGGCGATCAGGCAGCGCAGGCGGTGGGGAGCGGCATCGTTCAGGCGGGCGTCATCTCGGTCACGTCAGGTACGTCGGGTGTGGTGTTCGCGCATTCCGATCAGTATGCGGCAGAACCACAAGGGCGTTTGCATGCTTTCTGTCACGCCGTGCCCGGCAAGTGGCACTACATGGGTGTGATGTTGAGCGCGGGCGGATCGTTCCGTTGGCTGCGTGATGCGATCGGGGATGTGGAGAAGGCCGCCGCGCAGTTGCTCGGCGTTGATCCCTATGAGCTGCTCACCCGCGAGGCTGAATCCGCTCCCGTGGGTAGTGAAGGCTTGTTGTTCCTGCCTTATCTCACGGGCGAGCGCACCCCGTATCCGGATCCGCAGGCGCGTGGCGCGTTTGTGGGCCTGACCCTGCGGCATGGCAAAGCGCACCTTGTTCGATCGGTACTGGAGGGTGTATCATTCGGTCTGCGCGACAGCCTGGAGTTGATCAAGGGCCTCGGCGTGCCGATTACGCAGGTGCGCGCTTCAGGCGGTGGTGCTCGCAGCGCGGTGTGGCGGCAGATTCAGGCCGATGTATTCGGCACGGAGTTGGTGCTGGTCAACGTGACCGAAGGCGCAGCCTATGGCGCGGCGTTGTTAGCCGGCGTCGGGGGCGGGGCCTATCGGTCAGTGGCAGAAGCGGTCAACGCCACAGTGAAGGTCACCGAGCGCACCACACCGTTAGCCGCCAACGTGGAAACGTACGCGAAAGTGTATCCGGCGTATCGGGGTCTGTACCCGGCGTTGAAAGACACGTTCCATTCCTTGTAAATTGAGTGAATCCCGCCCGGAGGGTGAAACCTCCGGGCGGCTGATCTGAATATGCCAACCACTTCTCATCCTCAACGGCGTTATCGCACCGGCGATCAGAATTGGGTGCGTGAACGCAACCTGTCGATCGTGCTGCATTACATCTGGGATGCCGGCGGGCCGATCGCCCGCGCGCGGCTCACCGAGATTGCAGGCCTCAACAAAAGCACGATGGGCAATCTGCTGACGCAATTGCAGGCATGGCGCTTCGTACACGAGACCGGCCTGGTCAACGTCGGTCCTGGCCGCCCCGGCGTCATGATCGATATTGATCCCGGCGGTGGGCGTTTGATCGGCGCAGAGCTCGGCGTGGATTTCATCTCCGTGGTGCTGACCGATCTTAAGGCCAATGTCGTGTGGCGCAGAAAGATCGATACCAATGGATCGGCGCGCCAGCAGGCTGAGGTGATCACGCTGACCGAAAAGTTGTTTCAGGAAGCGATCGACGAAACCCACTTGACCGGGCAACGCTTGTTGGGCATCGGCGTGGGTGTGCCAGGCCTGGTCGATCACGCGACGGGCACCCTGTTATTCGCACCCAACCTGGGCTGGAGCAACGTACCGCTGCGCGAGATGTGGCAGCGTTTCGGCGTGCCTGTAGTGATTGAGAATGAAGCGAACGCGGCCGCGCTGGGTGAGCATATGATCGGTGTGGCCAAGCACAGCGAGCACTTCATCTATCTCAGCGCGGGGGTTGGTCTGGGCGGCGGTTTGATGATCGATGGCAAGCTGCATGGCGGGGCGGGGGGGTATGCCGGCGAGATCGGTCACATGACCTTGACGCCTGATGGTCCCCTCTGCGCCTGCGGCAATCGCGGTTGCTGGGAGACCTTCGTCGGGCCGACGGCCATTCTCGATCGGGTGCGCCAGGCCGCGCAGGAAGGTCGCACGCCCATCTTGATGGCCCTGCCAGAAATCAATGGTGATGCGAATGCCATCCGCATGCAGCATGTGTTTGAAGCCGCCGCGCGGGATGAGACCACCGTACGGCAAGTGCTGGATGAGGTCGGCCAGTATCTGGGCATCGGTATTGCGAATCTGCTGAACGCCTTTAATCCCAGCCTGGTCGTGTTGGGCGGCGTGCTCAGTCTGGCCGGGCCGTACATTTTGCCGCGTGTACGGCGTGAAGTGGAGGCACGCGCTTTGTCGGCGGCGCGCACCAACGTGCAGATCAAACTTTCGGCCTTCAAGTTCGATGCCTGCGTGATGGGCGGCGTGAGCTTGATCGTGCGCGAGATTCTGAACAACCCCTCAGCCTGGAAGCCCTAACCTTATCGCCTCGGAGGTGCTCATGTCTGTCTTCCAAAACGCGCTCGGTTCTGTGCTGCGTGGCGGTCTGACCTTTCTGAGCAAACGCCGCCTGCCTCAAATTGAGGGCACGCTGCGCGTGCCGGGCCTCACAGCCTCCGTCGAGATTATCCGCGATCGTTGGGGCATTCCTCATCTCTACGCGGCCAATGCGCACGATCTGTTTTTTGCGCAGGGCTTCGTTCACGCGCAAGATCGCCTGTGGCAGATGGAACTCAACCGGCGCACGGCCACCGGGCGGTTGAGCGAAATTTTCGGCGAGGTCGCGTTAGACACCGATCGGGCGGTGCGCACCTTTGGCTTTGCGCGTCTCGCGCAGACCGATCTGAATAACGCGGCCAATGACATCCTCGCGACCTTGCAAGCTTACACGGACGGCGTCAACGCGTTCTTGCAACAACTGTCGGCACCGCTGCCCATTGAGTTCACTTTGCTCCGGCACACACCGGAACCGTGGACACAGTTGGATTCGATGGCCTTTATGCGGGTGCTGGTCTGGCAGCTGTCGCACGCGTGGTACGGCGAGATCGTCCGCGCGCAGATCATCCAGGCCGTGGGGCCGGAACGGGCCGCTGAGTTGGAGATCCATTATCCGGCGACGAATCCCACCACGTTGCCGCTCGGCATTGAGTTTAATGCGATTGACACGCAGGGCCTGTTGCAAGCAGTGCGCGGGCCATTTCTCGATCAGGGCAAGGGCAGCAATGCATGGTGTATCAGCGGCCATAAAACGACAACCGGCGCTCCCCTCCTGTGCAACGATCCCCATCTCTCCCTGATGCTGCCCTCGTTGTGGTACAAGGTGCATCTCGTCGGCGGATCGCTCAACACGATCGGCGTTTCGCTGCCCGGCGTGCCGATGGTCTTGATTGGCCACAACGCGCGCCTGGCCTGGGGCATCACGCTGGCCTACACCGACTGCGAAGATTTGGTCATTGAAAAGCTCGACCCGGCACGGCCTCACAAGTATCGTTTTCGCGACGAGCTGCGCACGGCCGAGGTGGTGCGTGAAGAGATTCGCGTCAAAGGCCGCACCCAACTCCACGTCGAAGAAGTGACGATCACGCATCACGGCCCCATCATCTCCGACGTCATTGGCTATTCTGGCAAGCGCGTGGCGGTCAACTCGATGGCGCTGCGTCCCAGCGGCGTGGCGCGCGGCTGGTTGTTGTTGAATCAAGCTCAGGGCTGGGACGATTTTGTTAGGGCCATGCGTCTCATCGCCGCGCCGCAGCTCAACGTGGCCTATGCGGACGTGGACGGCAACATCGGCTACTGGTGCACGGGCCGGGTGCCCATTCGCGCGCAGGGCAAGGGCGCTGTGCCCGTGCCCGGGTGGACCGGCGAATACGAATGGCTGGGTGAAGTCCCCTTTGAAGAAATGCCGCACGCGCTCAATCCGCAGCAAGGGTATGTCGTCACGTGCAATCAGCGCCTGGTCCCCGACGATTATCCACATTTTCTGGGCGAGGTCTGGATGAACGGTTATCGCGCCCGGCGCATCGGCGAGGTCTTTGAGAGCAAAGGCAAACTTTCGATCGCTGACATGCGCGCTTTGCAATTGGATTTTTTCTGCCGGCCCGGCCTGGAGTTCGTGCAGCGCAGCGGCGATCTTCAATCCGATGATTCGGACGTGGCCCTGGCGCTCGAATTGTTGCGCAACTGGGATGGTTTTCTAACGTCCGAGACGGTCGCCGGGACGATCTACGAAGTGGCGCGTTATATGCTGGTGCACAACGTGTTTGAAACAGCGTTAAGCAAGTCGGTGACCGAGCTGGCGCTGGGTCAGGGCTTTCATCCCCTGTTGATGACGGCGAATGAATTCTACGGACATGACACCGTGACGATCCTGCGCCTGCTCGACAATCCACAGTCGTGGTGGATCCAACAGGCTGGTGGGCGCGACGCCGTGCTGACGCGCAGTCTCAAGCAAGCCATCGTGTGGTTGCGCGACACGCGGGGTCCCGATCAAACTCGATGGCAGTGGGGTCAGCTGCATCGTGCCACGTTTCCGCATGCGCTGGCGCTGCAGAAGCCGCTCGATCGGGTCTTCAATCGCGGCCCCTATCCCTGCGGCGGTGATACCGATACGGTGTGCCAGGTGGCCATGCTGCCCGATGATCCCTACGACGGCAAAGCGTGGGCGCCCACCTATCGACAGATTGTTGATCTGGGCGACCTGTCACGCTCAGAGTGGATCTACGCGCCGGGGCAATCTGGACAACTGGGCCACCCGCACTATGACGATCTGATCGAGCCGTGGCGCAAGGGTGAGACCATTCCGATGTTGTGGACGCGCGAGCAGGTGGAGGCAGCGGCGGAGGGTAAGCTGGTGCTGAATCCGTGAAGAGTGTCTGATGTCACGTGAGGAACAAGGGTTAGTTGTATTAGCGACATTTATTGTTAGGAGGGCTCGCCCGAAGTGTAGCGGGGGGACTCGGGCTGAGGCAGGTAGCTTCGTTGTTTGGCTTGATCAGCGCGTTGGCAATAATGTACCTTGGATTTTGGAATTTCTTGGTGACAGACAAAAAGGATCAATCCTCGAAAATGCCACGTCGTGGGGCTGGGTTGTTGTTAATTGGAATAAGTTTAGTGGCTTGTCTGTCACTTCTGATGGAATTATTAGCCTAGGCAATGGCTTAGGTAACCAGGCCAGGGTTTCAACGTGTTGCACGCAGCGTGCTTGACGAGCTTCCCTCTGACAGTTACAATCGCGGCTATCTCGGCACTGAGGAGTACACTCCATGACAGCTCAACAACTGATCGTCATTGCGACGTTTGAAGATGAGCGGATTGCGCGTGATGCTTTACAAGTGCTCACCGAAGCGCATCACGAAGAGCGCCTGACCTTCAAGGCTTATGCGCTGGTACGACGTGATGAGGAGAAGAAGCTCCACGTCGAAGAAACCGGCGATCTGGGCGGTGTGGCAGGCGCGGTGTCGGGCGGAGCGTTGGGCGTGACCCTGGGGTTGCTCGCCGGCCCGATCGGCTTGGCGGCGCTCACCGGGGCTGTGGTCGGGGGAGTGGCACTCAAGCTGCGTGATACGGGCGTGAAGAACGACGAAATCCGCGCGGTAGGTGAGGGCCTCAAACCTGGTCTGGCGGCGTTGGTGGTGCTGGCCGAAGAAGGCTCGGAGGATCTGATCGCGGAGAAACTGGCGTTGAACGGTGGCGTCGTGGTGAAAGCTGAACTGGCCGAAGAAGACGTGCCGCCGGCTGAAGAAAAGGCTTAGCTCAAGCCTATTCCTACGTTAGGAGCAATCAAAACGCGC
>JAUQXC010000031.1 GCA_030834825.1 Thermoflexales bacterium | reverse complement strand
TGGTGCCCACCAGCAGTCCGATCAAGCGGTTGTTCGTATCAAAGATACCTTGCGCAACTGCGACTTCGCGTCCTCCCCGCTGGGTATCACGATAGAGGGTGGAAAACGGGACAGCATCCTGGCGGGTGGTGTAGGGCTGATTCACATGGCCTGTGTTGAGCAGCGCCGGATCCGTGCTGACCACACTGAGGCCGCGCGTGTCGATCAAGAACAGGCGCTTGAATCCGCCGCCTTGCAAGACCTCTTGCTGAAGGCGTGTCGTCAGCGGCGTTTTGAGCGACGAGGTGTCGGGGGCGCTCAGCACGGAGTGTATCCAGTACTCAGTCTGGGAATCATTGCGCAGCGACAACAAGTCCTGCTGGCGTTCATTTAGCCAGTCACGCACGGTCTGCTCGCGCAGATCGGCCAGTGCGACCAACCGCGCTTGAGCGGTTTCCGCCAGGCTGGCGCGTGATTGCAGGCCGCTGATGATACCGACCATGATCAGGGGCAGCATGGCCAGCGTCAGAAATGAAATCAAGAGGGTGCGTCCGATGCCCTGCATGATCGAGATGCGATGCGGAGCCGCCGCGCGGTCGCCTGGTATGGTCATATTGCTCGTTGAAAATTGATCGCTCATCGATGTCTCCTCAGGCCTGCTGATCCAGCTGGCGATCAGGACGGTGATCATCGGGCTGCTCGTCCAGTTCCGAGCGAACTCGCACCAGGGTTTGTTTGACGTGCAAGGCCCGGCCTAATTCAACGCCTGCGATCTGGACAATGGTCTCCAGATCGTTCGCCGCAAACATGCGGCTGCTGATCTCCGCGACCAGGCGTTCACGTTGTGCACGCCGTTCGGTTTCTTCAATCAGGCGGGCATTGTCCAGCGCCAGGGCCACTTGATCGGCCACGGCTTGCATGAATGTCAGATCCTCTTCCGTCCATTCGCGGGCCTGGTTGGCCTCGCCTACCTGCAGCGCGCCCAGCACTTCACCGCGCAGCGTAATGGGTATTGCCAAGGTCGCTTCATAAGGTGAGGCATTATCCGAGTCGCCGCGTTCCGATCGGGCGATGGGTGTGCGCTGCGCAATAGCGGCTTCAATCTCCGGAAGTACGGTGGAACGCCCGGCGCTAAGGCCGCTGCGGACGTATTGAATGGATTCCACTTGCTGACCCAGGCGCTGCCGTTGCTTGGCCCAGGCCTGGCCGGTGAGCTGGCGGGTCAAGGCCTCCATCTCCTGCAAGCTCTTTTGCTGTGCCTGCGCCAATCGCTGATTTTCCAACGCGACAGCGACCTGTCCGGCGATCTGTTCAAGCGGCGCCGGGTTCTCCAACGAATAAGTCTGTGCTTTCACGCTGGCAAAATTCAAGGTGCCGAGCACACGCTCGCCCACCAGCAGAGGCAGGCACAGGGCCGACTGGAAGCCGGCGCGCGCCAAGTGAGCTGCATCTGCGTGGTCAACTTCTTGAGTGAGCTTATCGCTGAGGGCTGGTTGGCGGGTGGTAAAAGCCCGGCCACTCAGGGTGTTGGTCGTCGACCAGACAGGGCCTTCGCTGAGCACCTGATCGGCATTTGCCTGCAAAAGGTATTCACGGAGTGAAGTACCGCCACTGTGAACGAGTGTCAGACTGAGATAATCGTGGGGAATCAACCTCCCTAAACCGTCCGCGAGAGCTCGATAAAGTTCAGCCATGTTCGGCGCGGCAAATAGATCGCGCGTTAAGCTGGTGAGGCCGGCCTGGAGCTGAGCCTGGCGTTCTGTTTGCGTGAATTGTTCAGCATTGTTCAGGGCAATCGCGATCTGATCGGCCATGGATTGCAAGACGATGGCATTGGCTTCGTCGAAAGCGGCGGGCTGTGTGGCTTGCACGTCCAAGGCGCCTAATACCCGATTGCCCACGATCAACGGCAAGGCGATTTCCGAGCGCGTGTCGGGCAGGAGCGGATTGGCGAAGCGGACAGCTTCGTCACCGACATCCAACGCAATGCGCGCCCGGCGTTGAGCCGTGACGAAGCCCACCATGGACTGGCTGCCCACCTCCAGGCGGTGCCCTTGTGCTTTGAGCGTCTGCCCGGCCTCCCCGGTGCCTTCGCGCAAGACGGCGTACCGGCCCTCGGCGTCCAGGGTGAAGACCGCGGCATAGTAGAATCCAAAGCGATCGGTGATCAGGTTGACCACTTCGCGCAGCAGCTGATCTGGTTCGAGTACTGAAGCGGCCGCTTGTCCCACGGCGGCACTGGCTTGTAACTGCTCGGTGCGGGCCTGAACGCGCTCTTCAAGTGAGGTGACCAGGTTACTGAGCTGCGCCGTCATATTGTTAAAAGTGATGGCCAGTGTTCCGATTTCATCGTCGGTTTCCGTGGTCGCGCGTGCTGTCAAATCCCCTCCCGCTACCTTCTTGGCTGTTGTCGTCAGGCGCGTGATCGGGCGTACGATAATCTGGCTCAGGCCGAGCGAGGCCCCGGTGACGATGATGGTAATCAGGGCAACGACGAGCAGCACAGTCCCTGTCTGGGCTTCTACCGGAGCTAGAACTTCTGCGCGGGGTTGATGGGCAATCACCTTCCAGCGGAGTTGACCGATCGAAATCCCCAGCTTGGGATCACTCGCGCGGACCGGGGCCACCGCGACGAAACTAGGTTGCCCCCGCCACTCCATTTCCGCGGTGCTGCCCGTATCACCGGGGAGCTGCGCCAGCTCCTCACTTGGCCGAGGGTCAGATAAGACTCCCTCGGTCAGCAGCCGGTTATCGGGAAACAGCAGACTGGTGTTGCCAAACTGTATGTCGGCCACAATCGTTGCTTCGGAACCTAGATCGACGGTTGTGCGTAAGATGCCCAACATGTTCAGGCCGCCCGTGTCATACACGGGCAGGGCGATGTTGATGCTGAACTTGCCGCTGCTTTCGTCTGGAGAGGGCTGCGAGTAATAAATGGCGCCAGAGCCTTTGCTATCAGCCGCCTGCCACCAATCTTCATCGGCCTGATAATAGTCGGAGGTGCGGTTGGTGGCGGCGAGCAGAGCGCCATGCCGATCGGTCACAAAGACTTCAGCATTTTCGGGATACAGCTTGCCGTACTCGCGCAGAGAGTCAGCAATGGAATTGTTCAGCGTAGATTTAATGAGCGGCAGGCTGTCATCATTCGCGCTAACCGCGGCCTGCCACTCTCGATCCAATTCCAACAACGCGGCTTGCATGTCAGCGGCGCTGCCTGAATAACTA
>JAUQXC010000390.1 GCA_030834825.1 Thermoflexales bacterium | reverse complement strand
CGCTCTTCCACGTTGAACCACAGGTAATCGAGTTCGTCCTGCACTTCGTTGCGCTCACTGCGCGCCATGACAAGTCCATTGCTCGTGACGGTCAGATCGTCCGGCGTCGGGTCATAGTGACTATTCGGTTGGCGAAAGAGTGTCTTGAGATTCATGACAGGTTTGCCAGGCGACTAAGCAGAAACATTTTTCTTCCAGTAATAATTCTTGCCAGCAGGGCTGTACCCCGTTTTGTACCGGTCCAAATCCCTGCGATCGGGAGGCTTCGTACCGTTTCAAAGCCTGCTTACGTCTTGAGCTTCGGGACTTTGTACTGCTGGCTGGCGTCTCACAGCCAAGCTGTCTGACCAAGCGCGATTCAATTCGGGCTAAATACTCTTCCTGCCTGACTAAGTACCGTTTGGGCCGCAGCACATACCGTGACAATTCACTTCATTTCTCACCGCGCGTTCGCATATCGCCGATGACACCCTCAACATCGCGCTGCGCTTTGAACAGACTGCCACGGTTGATCATGAAGCGCTGCGCAATCACACCGAAGTATCCCAACGGGTACATCACCCACAAGATCAGCATGGCGTAGGGCATCAGGCTGCCGCGCACGGTGGCGAACACGGCAGCGGCATCCCCTTCCCCGCCCATCATCCGCAGCAACTGATCGGGATCAGGTGTGTACGACATGGCCAATCGAAAGGCGATGACCATCAAGGCATAGATCGCGATCATGGCTTTCTGGCGAAACAGGATGTTGTCACGCTCCGGTGGAATGAAATGCAGTGCCGCGACGAATGACAACCACATGCCCGCGCCGATAGCCGGGATAGGCGCCGCCGAGACTAGCGCAGCTATCGCCCAGATCACGAACGTCAGCACGGTTTCGTAAAATGAGCGGCTTGATGCGATGACACGCTTGCCGCGTCCATAGCGCAAAGGGCGCTCGCCGGTCACGCGCCGGACCTGCCGATCGTGCCAACGCACGATCCAAATCGTGCAGGCCAGCGCGACGAATAACGCGCCGTTGTCCAAGAGCCAATAGGCCAGCGCCAACCAGCCATTGGCCCAGATCACCAGCATGTCTCCGAAAGTTTTTTCCATGACGATTCAATATGTCAAAATCGATCAAGCTGGCAGCGGGCGCACAGAGTGCACCACGCCCCATCCGGCACGATGCGCTGCGGGCGCGCCGCCGATGCTGCGCATCGGACACGGCGAGGCGGACACATGCAAAAAGCGCAGAACCGCGTGAGCAGTCCTGCGCTCTCGATAGAAGTGTGACGACATGGGTGCCCCGTGCAAAGACGGGGCGATCAGCCGGATGTGGCTGCGTAGATAGAGGGTATTCGTTTAGCGGAATTGCACGTGAGAGTCAAACCAGCTTCAGATCATGCCTCTGGCACTGTTCCTTATCGCTTCCTCAACCAAATATCTCCGGCCGGGTCCAATTTCCCCTGACGCCGTAAGGCATCCAGCTCGCTCAGGTTCGTGAGATACACCCTGACCGTAGGCCTGCCCACTTGCCAGGACATGAGCTCGGTACTGACATCTTCCATCGCCTCACGATTTGGCGTCACGATGTAGATCTGACCGTGGGTCGCTTCAGCCGCATTCGTCCATTTCTGGTCACGTTGATTGCGAAAATTACCGGTTTCCACTTCAACGGCAACTTCCCGTCCGTCTTTTTGTGCGACCAGGTCCGGGTCGAAGACGTGGCCGCCCGGCAGATTTGCCACTACCGGAAATCGATCGACCGTATAGCCAGCCCATTCCAGCCAGTCGATCGTCTCCAATACCAGCATGACTTGATCATCGCTCTTGTGCCGATCGTGATATTGGTCGTACGCCCGCAAAGGAGGTGCGCCAAAAATCAACTGATAGACTTCCCGTCCGTCATCGGTCAGGGCTAACAGACTGCCGGGCCGACCGGTCTTTTTAGCGACACGAGCGCGGTCTTTGCTTTGAGTGTCACCGGCTCCATCATCATCCTGGCCGAAAATGGCGATCAATGGATGAGAATCCTGTGTCATCGTTTTGGGCAGCGTTTTGAGCCAACCGCTATCCGTGCCCGGTTTTTGCAGCATGTCTACAATTCGACTGCGCCGGCATTCCCACGTGGCGCCAATTGCCTTGACCAATCGAATTCTGTTAGCGAAACCACGCCCGGCTTGCATCTCCTTTAGCCAGTCCGGCCAGAGGTCAACGCTCACCGCTGGGGATTCAAAGACTGAGCGCACATCCAGTTCAGACTCTGTAAGCGTTGAAGGTGCTGATCGAAATGCATCCAGTTCGCTCCGTAGCCGAGTATTGTCCGCCAAGAGCTGCTTGATCTGTTCTTCATACCCACGATTAGCCACCTCGAGGTTATCGGCCTCGTGCTGTCGGGCTTCAAGTTGTTTTTGCAGATCGAGAACACGCGGATCGTCTTTTCCAGATGGTGCCTTGACTGGAGGTGTCGCCGACTGCCCATTCCCGTTATTCGATCGATACCACTCCAATTCTTCTAAGCGGTCAGCCACATCGTCGATGATCCACTGCGCCAGCCCCTCGGCATCGTGCGTTTCAATTGCCCGACGCTCGCGATCCGCTTTGGCCGAGCACAAATGCTTTGCTACCTTCACCAGTGCCTCGCGCGCGCCTTCTGCATTGCGCTCAGATACCAGCCGAAGCTCGTATGAAGATTGAAGCAGTTCGCGCAGATTTTGAATCGTCGTCGCGTCGGCCTGGATTGCGTCGGCCATGATCACCTTGCGGTCTAGTGCTTATTCGATCGGATTTGGCCGTCATCCGCCGTCAGCCATCGACTTTGCTTGACGACAGTAAGCGCTTGTCGGGCCTCGTCCAAAGACCGTTGGGCAGTTTGTCGGTGCTCCACGGTCGGCGCGTTAATCATCGCTGCTGCCGTTTGTGCAGCCGTTAAATAAGCCAAACTCATTTGAGTCACCACTTGCCGCAGCTCAACCAGCGCCGTCGGCGCGGATGTGAGATCAACTTCCTGGCTGAGCCGCAGTATCTGATCAATTGCACTTTCGGCCTGTATGCTCTGCTCATACAGATCGGTGCCGTCCTCTAGTAGCTGGGCCAGGTTGCGATCGATCTGATCAAGCCGAGCTACCCAGTCGACGACATGAGCGCGATACATCTCGGCCGCACGCACGGCTGGCGAAAACAAAATCG
>JAUQXC010000389.1 GCA_030834825.1 Thermoflexales bacterium | reverse complement strand
TCAATCTTCTTCGCGCCGCCATCCTTCAGGACCACGTCGAACTCGGTCTTTTCTTCAACCGGCGCAGCGGCGGCCGGCGCGCCACCTGCGGCCATCGCGCCCATCATGATCGGAGCGGCGGCACTGACGCCCCACTTGTCTTGCAGTAGTTTGGACAGTTCAGCGGCTTCCATCAACGTGAGGGAATCGAGATCCGCTACGATTTTATCTAACTTCTCAGACATTGCTCATATCCTCCATGGATAGGTAAAAGTTTTGATTGACGGCATCCGTGTTGGCGGTTGCCTCTTCGCTGGACCACGCCTCAACCGTCGCCGGTTGCGGGCGATCCGTTGTCAGACTAGGCCGCGGCCTGTCCTTGTTCCGAGCGCGCCTTGAGCACCTGCGCAATTTCGCGCATCGGCGCATTGATGATGTTGACCAACTGTGACATCGGCCCCTGGATCGTTGCGACCAAACCGCCCAGCAGGATCGGGCGCGGTGGCAAATCGGCTAACGCCTTGACGCCGTTCGCGTCGATGACACGGTTGCCCAGCAGGCCGCCCTTCACTTCGAATTTCTGCATTTCACTGGCAAAGGTCGTCATCGCCTTGGCCACCGCCGTCGGATCTGAGAAGCCAAATCCGATGATGGCCGAACCCGTCAACATCTCCTCAGGCACGGGTAGACCGGCCTTCTTCAGCGCAAAGCCGGCTAACGTGTTCTTCACCACGTGTAACTCACCTTGGGCCTCATAAATCTTCGAGCGCAGCCGATACAGATCGGCGGTACCCACGCCCTGATAAGCCGCGATGACGACGGCCTGGCTCCGCTGGAACCACTCGGCATACTGATTGATCAATTCGCTGCGACGTTGTTTACTGACTGGCACTTGAATTCACCTCCTTTCGTCCCGGTTGTGCGACACCACAACAAAAAGTCTTTGCCGCAGAGACTGAGGCAAAGACTTGGGACGTTGGAGAAACAGGCCGGCACACGGTGCACCTGTTGACTCAAACGATCTTCCGACTTTCGCCTCGGCAGGTGCTGATTAAGTCCCGCCACGGTGGTGGCGGGACGCCTGCGGTCACGGGCTGCGGCAACTATTCGATTGTTACTTCTCACCTTAACCCCGTCCTGTCTCGCATGAAACGTCGCGAGTGAAGGGGTGAAATCTACGCGCTGGCTTCCATCGCTTGGGCCGCGTTCGGATCGACCCGCACGCCAGGTCCCATCGTAGCGGCCAGTGAAATCTTCTTGATGTAGACGCCCTTCGCGGCCGCTGGCTTGGCCTTCTTCAGCGCATCCATCAATGCCGCAAAGTTCTGCATCAGCTGTTGATGCGTGAATGACGCCTTGCCCAGTGGCACATGAACGCCGGAGGTCTTATCGACCCGAAACTCCACGCGGCCCGCCTTCGATTCCGTAATCATGCGCGGCAGATCGTCGGCGCTTTGGGTGATATTGCCGGCCTTGGGGCTGGGCATCAAGCCGCGCGGACCCAAGACCTTGCCCAAACGGCCCGCCTTGCCCATCATGTCGGCCATCGCGATCGAAACATCCCAATCGGTCCAACCGTCCTGAATCTTCTTTAAGCCTTCGTCGTCGCTAATCACGAAATCGGCGCCCGACTCCTGCGCGACGCGCGCTGCATCGCCCTGCGCAAAGACCAGCACGCGCACCGTCTTGCCCAAACCGGCGGGCAGTACCACGACGCCGCGCACCTGCTGATCGGCCTGGCGGGGATCCACACCCAGCCGGAAGTGAGCTTCCACCGTCGCGTTGAACTTCGCGTATGACGTCTCCATCACCAATTGCAGCGCTTCGGCCGGGCCGTACAGCTTATCGTGATCGACCTTCTTTGCCACTTCATTGTACTTCTTACCATGCTGTGCCATTGTCATCTCCTGGTGGTGCAAACGGATCGATCGATCCTCCCACTTCAACGTTAGTCCTTGATCTCGATACCCATGCTGCGCGCTGTGCCGGCCACCATCTCCATCGCCGCCTCAATATCGAAGGCACTCATGTCCTTCATCTTGGTCTCGGCGACTTCGCGGATCTGCTTGCGGCTGAGCTTGGCGACCTTTTGCTTGTTGGGCGTCGAAGATCCCTTCTCAATGCCGGCGATCTTGCGGAGGATATCGGCCGTCGGCGGCGTCTTCAGCACAAACGTGAACGAGTTGTCCGTATAGATGCTGATCTCAGCCGGAATGATCTGGCCCACCATGCTGGCCGTGCGCGCATTGTATTCCTTGCAGAACGCCATCAGGTTGATGCCGTGCTGCGCCAGCGCCGGGCCAATGGGCGGAGCCGGATTGGCCTTGCCCGCATTGACGTTCAATTTAACGACAACCTTCAGTTTCTTAGCCATGCTTTTCTCCTCGTGGTGTTAACGGGCCGTTTCGCGCCCTCCCACAAATTTTAGTAGGGCAAGTTGTCAACACAGGCTGGGCCGTGCTGGCACTGGCCTTACATCTTTTCCACTTGTAAGAAATCCAACTCAACCGGCGTTTCGCGGCCAAAGAACGACACCATCACGCGCACCTTGGCCTTATCCATGTTGATCTCATCGACCGTGCCCATAAAATCGTTGAACGGCCCGTCGACGATGCGCACCTTCTGGCCGGGCTTGAAGGTAACCTTGACCTTGGGGGCCTCGGCTTCCATGCGCTTGATGATGCCCTGCACCTCTTCCTGGCGCAGGGGTGTGGGCTTGTTGCCCATCCCGACGAAGCCGGTGACGCCCGGGGTGTTGCGCACAACATACCACGAATCATCGTTCATCAACATCTGCACCAGGATGTAGCCGGGGAAGACCCGGCGTTCAATGGTGCGGCGTTTGCCCTCTTTGACTTCAATCTCTTCTTCCGTCGGCACCACGACCTGGAAGATTTGATTCGCCATCCCCATCGATTCGATGCGCTGCTCAAGATTGTGCTTGACTTTGTTCTCGTAACCGGAATAGCAGTGCACCACGAACCATGAACGTTCGTCAGGCGCTTCGCTGAGATCAGGCGCACCTTCACCGGAAGTGGCAGCCCGCATGGCCGACGCGCGCAACTCGCGCAGCGCGGCCTTCACCTCTTCCGCTTCGGGCGCCGGCAGCTCGATCGCCTCAATGCCGAGCGGCGTCGGCACTTCGAGCGGTTCTTCGTCTTCCTCGCCGTCCTCAAAAGCGAAAGCGGCCACAGGCTGCTCGGCCTCGATTTCAGGCAGATCATCCTGCGGGTTCTGCTCTTCTTCAGGGATGTGAACTTCGTCGGTCATGAACCTGCTCGTTCTTTCGTTGACTATTGGCGGCGCAGTACGACAGCCAGCACGATAATTCCCGCCACCGCGGCAATCGCCACGCCCGCGATCGCCAGCGTGTTCTGCTGAACGAAAAAGCCGGTAGCCAAGGTAGAGGCTAGTCCGCTGACGATGCCCAGGAAGATCGTCATCACAATCGTGATGACCAGCACGACCGTCGTCAGACTGCGGGCCTCTTTGCGCGTCGGCCAATGGACCTTGCGGACTTCCGCACGAGTTTCTTTGAAATAGCGCTTGAAGCGATTTTCTGGCTTAACTTCGGACACAGAGGTGACTCCTCTCAGCTGACGCCGTTGCAAAATTTAGCCGCGCTCAACCGCCCTTGCCCGCCGTGAAACGGTGGTGGGCCGCTGGGTATCGCGCGGCTCTGAATGGCAGGCGAGGCAGGAATTGAACCCGCAACCCCCGCTTTTGGAGAGCGGTGCTCTGCCAATTGAGCTACTCGCCTAAGTGCCTATCGCGGATAGCGTCGCGCTTACTGCGTGTCGCTGATCACGGGGCCAATTATACACCCAATCGGCAACCGGCAAAGCACGACACACCACTGGCGACAAACCATCAGCGATACGCGACTACTTCTGCTCCTTGTGCTGCGTATGCTTGCGGCAGCGCGGACAATACTTGTTGATTTCAAGACGATTCGGATCGTTGCGCCGATTCTTCTGAGAGGTGTAATTGCGCTCCTTACACTCGGTGCAAGCAAACGTAATCGTCATGCGAACATCTTTCTTA
>JAUQXC010000030.1 GCA_030834825.1 Thermoflexales bacterium | reverse complement strand
GGGGTTTCAGGCGCTGTTACATGGGGCGGTTAGCGGCGAACTGTAATGCTCCGGCTGGATGTACCATCCAGCCGGGAGCAGGCACCCTCGCAGCGCGGGTGGCCGAAGCGCGGGCTTGGTCAGATCAGCGGGCGCGCAGTAGGGTCAGATTGGGAGAAAGGTTTCAGGCGGTGTACCTGCGGTCGGGCGTTTGGGGGGAGGTGTAGGACCTCACCACTCCCGCAACCCTACTGACAGCGTAGGGCAGGCAAGCGCGGGACCTGCGGCCGGCCTCTCTTCGAAGGGAGAGGGGAGGGAGCGGGTGTCGCGGGGGGTAGGATCGAGTTAGTCAAGAAAGGAGGAACTCATGACAGCCCCAAAGTTTGATATTGAATCTTTGCCGCTTTCGAGGTCTGTTAAGACCACTATCGAGAAGGTGCCGCCTGACGATGAAATTCCTGCCTGGAAGATCGTTTCAGAAATACTGACACTCCACCCGGAATACGCGCGACACATGGGCGACAAAATCCGCCATGAAACGGGGCCGTCTACACATGATCTGCGGACAATGGCTGAGTGGTTCAATGGATTAAGCGAGTTATTTGATCTTGGATCAATAAACCAAAATGTCCGGTGGATCAATGGACAGTTGACCATCTGGGGCTTAGCCCAACTTGATCCCAATTTAAAGTCCTATCTCGATTCGCGTGGTTTCCTTTCCGTTCTGGAAGATGAATACAAGGCAGAGAAAAAACTCCCGCCCGCCGAGTTGGTTCGGCGATCGACACTGCCTGGCCAGACGCCGGAACAATCCAGCGCGCCCACCCAGATCAATAGCACCACCACGGTATCCTCAGAAACTCTGCCGCCAAGCGAACCTTCAAATGTATTTTTACCGCCTGTCGCGGGTTATATCTCTGATCGCGCCAACCAAGAGCTGGATGACTTGCTGGACATCGAGCGTGAAGTGGCCAACATTGCCAATGTCCTGACCTTCAAACAGGTTCAACCGCCGCTGGCCCTAGGTTTGTTCGGCGATTGGGGGGCGGGTAAGACATTTTTCATGGGCAAGCTGCGCCAGTATGTCGATCAGATTGCGGCCCATTATCAACAGGCCGAGCAATCATCTCAGGTTGAAGCCATGTGGTGTTCCCGCGTCGCGCAAATCGATTTTAACGCCTGGCATTTTTCAGACGCCAATCTGTGGGCCAGCCTGGTCACGCGGATCTATGAAGGGCTGGATCGGGAGCTCAATAAAGAAAAAGAGATGGCCGACGCCATCAAGAAAAAAATCATTGAGGCGCAGATCAAGGCCGCCCAGGAAAAAACGGCCCAGGCCGAGACGCAACTCGACCAGGCGAGGGCACTGGTGAATCGGGCGGATGAAAACTTGACCAGGAAGAAACAGGAGCGCGAGCAGAAGGAAAAGACTTTACAGGGTCTGATTGGGAGCGTGCCAGATTTGTTGCAGGGGACGGAATTCGACAAACCGCTCCGAACGGCAGCCAACGCGTTAGGCGCCCCAGAGGCAGCCCAGACTTATGAAGCTTTGGAAGACCTGGACCGTCAGCTGAAAACCCTTTCCGGACGGCTGGCGGCTTTGACGACAAGTCTATTGCGGTCACCCTGGACCATCTGGCTGATGGTTGTGTTCATCGTCATTTTGCCTGTCTTACTGACATTGGCCATCGAGCGCTATGGCCAGCAACTGACCGACGCAGGAAAACGCGTAGCAGAGATCAGCACATTTTTAGTATTCATCATCGGCTGGCTACAAGCCCAGGTTCGACATGGCTTGAAGCTGGTCGATGGGGTCGGGGCTGCCCTGCGGGAAGCGAAAAAAATCCGCCAGGAAAAAATTGATAATGACCCCGCTGTCATTGAGGCGCAAAAAGCATTAACGGAGGCCCAGGCCGAAGAGCTGGCGGCCCGCACCAACCTGGATACCGCCAAAACAGAACTCCAGCGTCTGCAGGAGGCACTTCAAGAATTACGACCGGAACGCAAACTCCAAAGACTGATCGAGACTCGCGCCAATTCCGGCGCTTATGCCCAGCATTTGGGGATCATCAGCCTGATCCGTTCCGACTTCGAGAACATGAGCCAAATCTTTGCGGATATGATCGACGAACGCCGCGACTTTCAGACAGCGCCGCCCATCCAAAGAATCATTCTGTACATCGATGACTTGGATCGCTGCCAACCGGAACGTGTCGTAGAAATTTTAGAAGCGATTCACCTATTGCTGTTTTTTCCATTGTTTGTCGTGGTTGTTGCAGTCGATCCGCGCTGGTTAAGGCATTCACTCTCCCAGCATTATCCGGCGACGCTTGACGCCGGCGGTGGACCGGCCTTGACCAATGGTCGCCTCAAACTGTCGACCTCTTCAACCCCGCAAGATTATCTGGAAAAAATCTTTCAGATTCCATTTGCCTTACGCCCTGTTGAGAAAAGCGGGTATCAAAATTTGGTCACTGATTTACTCAAACCTTTGCCTCCGCAGGTGAAACGAATCACTCCAGTGCCATCTGAGCCTCATCCAGCCTCTGGAGAAATCATATCAGCTGACAGCCTGCCGCCGGCTGCAGCTGAGCCTGTACCGGAACCGCCTGAACTGAATCAGCCAAAAGTTGACCAAGCGAAACAATCCAAAGAAAAACCTTTTGCGCCGATTCCACCGCGGCAGTTGGAATTCACTCAATGGGAACAGGCCGATATTCAGCTATTATGGCCAATGTTCCGGACACCCCGCACGGTTAAGCGTTTTGTCAATATCTACCGTCTCCTGCGCGCCGGGTTGATCTCAGACACGGCCGTCAAGAGTTTTGAAGGCACGCAGGAAGCACGGGGTGAATATCAAGTCGCACTCTTACTCTTGGCGGCAATCACCGCGTTTCCAAATGAAGTGAGTCAATTACTTTATCGTCTGGATGCTTGGCTCGATGTTCAAGAGTTGAAATCGGACCAACCTACCTTCACCTGGGGAGAAGTGATAGCGCTTCTCAGAAAAGAAGTCGAGACAACCGGTGAGCTAGCCAACAGCACAACACAAAAGGAAAATCGAACGTCGCAAACAGGCGAGACTCAAGATACAGACAGTTCTTGGCGCTTCATGTTAGATTGCTTGGAACGAGTGACACACGACCGTATCTGGCAGAAACCTTTCAAATTGACTGTATTGCGAACCTGGGTTATACGTGTGGCGCGCTTCTCATTCTCAGTGCAACCTACCTGAACAGAAACACGATCACTCAGATTCCACTGCCATCGCTCGTCTTGCAACGCGAATTCGCGGCGCGGGTGGCCGAAGTGTGGGCGGTGCAAGATCAGCAGGCGCGCAGCCGGGTCAGGTTGGAGGCGGGGTTTCAGGCGGTGTTGCACAAAGCCTTCAATGGGGAACTTTAGCAGTGCTCTGGCTGGATGTGCCACGCGCAGCGAGCCGAGAGCGAGCCGAAGTGCGGGCGTTGCAAGATCAGCAGGGGCACAGCCGCGGGCGGTTGGAGGCGGGGTTTCAGGCGTTGTTGCAGGGGGCGGTTAGCGGCGAACTGTAATGCTCCGGCTGGATGGTACACGCGGAGCGAGCCATGAGCGCGGGCTTGGTCAGATTCGCCGAGAGCAAATAGAAGCGCAATGGGTGCACGAACAGAGTTTTCGCGAAAGACAGAGAGTGATGCTGGAGTGGGCAAAGCAGAGGCTTGGGTGGACAAATGATCTGGTCGAAAAAGAAGGCGCTTCGGACGAACTTACCTGACTATGTCGATAGCGATATTGGCCTGCCCGTGTTTCGCGGCCCGTATTTGCAGCAGGACACACAAATGGCGGTGTTGTTTTTTCAAGCGGACGCCGATCGGCTGACGGCCCTGTGTGATCGGTATTTGAATGCGCCCAGCGAGGGCCAGACAAAATATGTGCCGTTCATGTCGCATGTCGCCGTGGTTTTTGCTGAGACCTTGGCCACCTCGGGCGACGAACGGGATCGCCGGGTTGGCCGCTTGCCGGAAACCGAGGCGAGCTTCTGGATCTTGACGGTGGCGATGCGGAAGGTCGGCCCAATCTTTGTCCCCGATCGGCTGGTCTGGTTTGTGCCTTTTCTCTTTGCCAACGAGGGCGATGTCATCGCGACTGGACGCGAGGTCTATGGTTTCAACAAACAGCTGGGACAATTTCAAAAACCGCCCGTCATTCAGCAACCGGAGTTTTCCATCGACGTGATGGGCATCAAAGAGTTCAAGCTCGAGGCTGAGGGCCGGGTGGAACGCTTGCTGGAGATGCAGCACACCGATCGCGCCACCGGCGCTGAACCCTCTGGCACCTGGTCAAGTTGGGATAAAGCCAAAGCCGCGATCACGCCGGAAATCCTCAAGACCCTGGCGACTGACTCCAAGAACAAGGCCGTGGAAGTTGCAACCCTGCTCGTCACACATCAAATGCGACTCGTTTTTCTCAAACAATTTCGGGATGTCACGCAGACGCAGCAGGCCTGTTACCAGGCAATCATCGAGGCGCCTTTAATGGTCCAGACCTTTCGGCAAGGTGGCTTTCTAGCCGGAGAATATGTGATGACTGTCAACCCGCTTGACAGTCATCCGCTGGCAGACGTGCTGGGTCTGCGTGTGGAGAACGGCGCACAGCGATCCCGGCTGGGCTTGTGGATGAAACTGGATTTCATGCTGGGTGAAGGCATTGAGATCTGGAAGGCCGAGTAAGAACTATTAAGCCGGCTCAGTATGTAGCGGCATCACTTCTGGCCGTAGATGATCCCCACTTTCCCAAAGATTTTGGGATGCCGTAGGAACCTGGGAATGGGCAGGACGTCGTTCAGATGTTTGAAGTCCAGCTTCGACAACCCCAAGCTTTTAAGAAACGTTTTGAATTCAGCCCTCTGACCGTAGTAACGGCTATCATAGAAATAGTCTA
>JAUQXC010000388.1 GCA_030834825.1 Thermoflexales bacterium | reverse complement strand
AATGTCGTCCCACAGGATGATGTTGCCATCCGAGAGAGACGCATTCAGATAGGGATGACGCGGGAGTACCGTGGCGACGGCCCGCACCAGAATGGCTGTATAAGACACGCGTTGCCCGGTCTGAACTTTAATCGGCTCCAGTACTCGCTCACGCAAGCGAATGGCCTCAGTCATGTCCACGCGTAGAGACAGATTAATGTGCGGAGCAGTGAAGGCGCTGTAGGCCATACGTTCGGAGATGATCTTGCGCGCCCCGGTCACTGGCACGACCTGCTTCCGGCGAGCGTCTGGCAATGGTATCGAGGCAGACGGAGTGACTGGCGTCTGGACGGTGCGCGGTGCAGATCCGTTGCCATCTGCTGCGGCCGCCAGGGGGGCCGCCACTGGCTCGATCGGGTGTGCGACGACCGGCTGTGATTTCTGATAAGCCAATACGTCGGCCTTGTGAATGCGACCGAGCGGCCCATGGCCCACGATCTGCTTCAAATCCACACCCAGTTCGTGCGCGATGCGGCGCGCCAGCGGAGTCGCTCGCACTTTGTCAGACTCGGTCGCTTCAACAACGGCTGCCGCCAGATCGACGACTGTCGCGGTCTGCGCCGCAGGCGGCGCGGAAGCCACAACAACGGGTTGAGGCGCAGCCTTAGTCGGAAGCGCTTCGCCGGGAGCAAGGATATAGGCGATCACTTCCGTGACCGGGATCACGTCGTTGATTTTTGCATTGAGACCTGCCAGGACGCCATCGCCCGGAGATTCGATCTCAATGTTCGCTTTATCAGTGGAAATGATAAAGAGGGGATCGCCTTTGTTGACACGGTCACCTTCCTGCTTGAGCCATTCAACAAAGGTGCCCGTCTCCATGACCATGTCGACTTTGGGCATGATGACTTCAGTGGCCACGGCTACTTTCCCTCCTGCGCCAATGCGCGCGCCGCGGCGACAATGTCTTCGACCTGCGGAACGGCGGCCCGTTCCAATGTCCGATTGTAAGGAATGGGGACGTCCCGTCCGGCCAGGCGACGAATGGGCGCATCGAGATAGTCGAAAGCCTCGCTCGCGACGATCACGGCGGCCAGTTCACCGCCAAAACCGCCCGTCACTGGCGCTTCATGTGCGATCAATGCGCGGCCGGTCTTGGAAACCGATCGGGCGATCGTATCCACATCGAGGGGTTTCAGGCAACGCGGGTCGACCACTTCGACTTCAATACCTTCGACGGCCAGCTTCTCGGCCGCTTCCAAGGCGCGCGGCACCATGATCGAATAAGCCACGATCGTCAGGTCACGACCTTCACGTTTGACCTCGGCCGACTGAAGGGGGATGCGATACGACTCTTCCGGCACTGGCCCTTTCATCCGATAGAGCAATTTGTGCTCCATAAACAAGACTGGGTTATTGTCCCGAATGGCCGTAACGAGCAACCCCTTGGCATCATATGGGCTGGAAGGTGCGACCACCTTGATGCCCGGCACGTTCACAAACCAGGCTTCCAGGCTCTGCGAATGCTGCGCAGCTGCGCCGGTGCCTGAGCCTGAAGGGGCGCGAATCACCATCGGGATGCTGCACTTGCCGCCAAACATGAAGCGCATCTTGGCTGCCGCGTTAACCAATTGGTTCATCGAAATCGTGAGAAAATCCATGAACATGATTTCCATGATCGGCCGCATGCCCATCAAGGCCGCGCCCGTCGCCGCGCCGGCAATGGCCGCTTCCGAGATTGGGGTGTCGCGTATCCGCTCAGGCCCAAACTCTTCCAGCATGCCTTTGCTTACGCCAAATGCACCGCCATAGGTGCCAACATCCTCTCCGATGAGGAAGACCTCTTGGTCGAGGCGCATCTCCTGGACCATCGCCTCGCGCACGGCTTCCAAATAAGTGATTTCACGTGTTGTGTTCGCTGTCATGGCGCATATACCTCGGCTTCCATATTTTCTGGCGACGGCTCGGGAAAGGTTAGCGCCTCCTCGGCAGCGTGATCGATCGCGGTCTTAGCGGTCTGATCGATGCCTTCGACTTCGTCGCGCGTCATCACGCCCCCATCCACTAAGACTTGCTTGAAGCGTCGAATGGGGCACTTGTGTTTCCATTCGTCAATTTCCTGCGGCGTGCGGTACAGGTTGCGATCGCTCTTGGAATGTCCCCGCCAGCGGTAACTCATTAAGTCGATAAGCGAGGGACCCTGTCCAGAGCGGGCGTGCTCATCGGCCGCCAGCACCGCCTCATACACCGCCAGCACATCATTGCCGTCCACCGACTGACCGGGGATACCGTAGCTGGCCGCCCGTTCAGAAATATGCTGGATGTTCATGACTTTGGTCACGTGCATCGACATGCCGTACTGATTGTTATCGCAGATAAATACCACGGGCAGTTTCCAGGTGGAAGCCATATTCAACGACTCGTGGAACTCCCCTTCGTTCGTGGCCCCGTCGCCAAAGTAGGACAAGAGGATTTGATCGGTGCGGCGCATTTGCAATGCCAGCGCGATGCCTACTGCGGTGGGGATTCCGCCACCGACGACACCGGTGGCACCGAGGTTCCCGCCCGGAATGTCGGCAATGTGCATCGAGCCACCACGTCCGCGGCAATAGCCCGGTTCCTTACCCAGGAACTCGGCCATCATCGTCGTGAGGTTGGCACCCTTAGCGATCGTATGGCCGTGGCCCCGATGATGATGGATGATCAAGTCTTCGGGCCGCAGCGTCGCAATGCTGCCGACAGAGGCCGCTTCTTGTCCAATCGACAGGTGCATGGTGCCATGCACCTGCCCGCGTATATACAGATCCTCGGCCTTTTCTTCAAAATAGCGGATCTCGCACATCCGTTGCAACATCCAAGCCAGCTTTTCACGCGGCAATTCTTTCAGTAAGCGCTGGCTGCTGGGTGGAGCAGCCGTCTCAATCTCAGGCGTAAGTACAGTCATCAGATCCTCCATCTCTTCCATGGCCGCGTTTAGCGTTGGCCGTATTCGTTCCGATATAAGTCCACCATGTAATCGATCTGTTCCGGCGTGAGCAGAATGGGTTGTCCACGCAGCAGCGCCAGGTGCGTGATCTTAGCGATTTCTTCGACTTCAACTGCCATCTTGGTGGCTTGCTGTGGTGACGAGCCAATGGTAAAGACGCCATGGTTCTGCATGACGATGGCCAGCGACCGGCCAATTTTGTCGATGATTTCCTGACCAATATCTGCCCCGCCGATTGGCGCATACCCGCCTAAGGGTATCTCGCCGCCGAGCATGGCCGAGGCTGTCAGGCAGGCGGGAATGGGCTGTCCTAATACAGCAAAGGTGCTGGCATAGGGTGAATGGGTATGAACCATGCCAAATACATCGGGCCGATGTCGGTAGACATACAGATGGGTGTCCGTGTCCGTCGAGGGCTTGAGATTCCCTTCGACCACTCGGCCATCAGGATCCACCACCACCATATGCGCGGGCGTCAATTCCTCAAAGTTGTAACCGCTGGGCTTGATGACGACCAGGCCCGTTTCCGGGTCGCGCCCGCTGACATTGCCGCTGGTCATCTTGACCAGATCGTTCTTGGGCAATTCCAGATTACATTTCCAGACAATCTCACGCAGCTGTTCTAAAAGCATGCTGGTTCTCCAATCCGTTATGAGTTTTTCGAAAGCTTTCATCAAAGAGTCCGAGAACTCCGCACGCGGCGGCTTCGTCGGTAATAAGTGCGTGCAGGTAGCCGCCCCGCAGTGCACCATAGATGGGTAGGGCTTTGGCGGCCGAGGCAGCTACGCCGATTCGATACGGGATTTTTTGGATCTCGGCCAGCGTTAGTCCGATGACCCGATCGGCGTATTCCTTGCCGCACGGTCGACCCTCGATGTCATACACATAGGCCCCAATTTCGCCCACTCCCCCACAATCCTCGGCGATATGTTTCAAGTCCGCGGCTGACAGGGCTGTGAATTGAACGAAACGCGAGACTTCCGCATCCACCGTGCCAATTCCTAGAATCGCAAGGTTGGCATGGCGCGCAATATCGAGGATATCCTTAACCGGCGACATTGATCGCAACAGCTCACAATGTTCGCGGGTTTCTACAAATGCTGGCGCGTGAAGTTGGTACGATCTACCGCCCACCCTGTCAGCCAGATCAGTCGCCAAATAATTCATGTCGGATTCAATTGGGCCCTGGATCGCTCCCAGGATTGGCACGACTTCAACCTGATAAGAACGCGTGGTCTCAATCGACTGGACGACGGCTTGAACAGTAGTGCCGGGGGAGATGGCCAAGACATCGCCGTCGCGCAGGCGCTCCAGCAGAAAACTCGCGGCCACCGTGCCGAGGGCGTTCAACAACGAACGGCTCGTATCGCCCACGGCTGGTATGACAATGGCTTCCTGTAATCCAAAGACGGCCTTCAGACGGGCTTCGATCTCAAATAGTTGCTGAAATGGAGTCCGGATGCTGATATTAACGTATCCGAGTTCGCGCGCCTGCTGAAGCAGACGATTAACCTTCGCAGTGGACAGGCTCAGACGATGCGCGATTTCCGCCTGCGTCAGTTCTTCCACATAGTAAAGAGTCAGGACAGTATTAATGAGGCGGACTGATTCGTACGTAGGCATTTGCCACCACCTATCACCAGTTTTGATGCACAATTGTCGGCCTTTAGGTTACTCCTTGTCAAGGGTTGTTTATCTGCACTGCGAGTAAATCAGATACCGCTAATCGAGCGGAACTTCCACAATCCTGAAGGGCGCGTTGGCCTCCGGCCCGGCGTTGGCTGGATCCCAGAAATGATCCGCATGGTTCTCCACCAACCAGGCGCTCCCCTGGTAGTACGCAAAGGTCGCCACACCATCCAGGCCAGCCGGCAACCGC
>JAUQXC010000387.1 GCA_030834825.1 Thermoflexales bacterium | reverse complement strand
GCAAGGCGAGGATCGCCGATCCGATCGGTTCGGCCAGCGACACGATCGCCACGTACGTCGGCGGCAAAAAACGCAGCGCATAGTTGTAGGCTGAATGCCCCACCAGTTGCGGCAGAAGCGCCAACAGCAACATCCAGACATACGCACTGAGCGGATAGGGCCGTTCAGCTGACGGCTGGGTGAACGAAGCGCCGGACAGCGCCGCCAATCCAATCAGCCAGATGGCCGCTGAACCGTAGACGACGGAGATGTAGGTGAGCAATGACATCCGATCACGCAGCTGCCGCCCGATGAGTAAATATCCCGCCACAAACCAAGCACCCGCCAGCGCCAGGAAATCGCCCCGCAGTTGTGTGCTGCTGAGGCCCAGATCGGCGCTGTCTGAGAAGCCCACCAACATGCCCCCCCACACCGTAACGATCAGGCCGATCACTATGGAACGGCCCAGCTGCTCGCGGAAAACCAACCAGGAGGCCAGGGCCACCCAGATGGGGGCGGTAGTCACCAGCACCACCGATGAAGCCACCGTAGTGTAAGCCAACGAAGAAATCCAGACGGCAAAGTGCAGGGCTAGAAAAAAACCGGACGCCAGTGCCCAAAGCCAGTCGCGGCGCGTCAAATGGCGCAGCTCGGCCCACCGAGTGCGTAGGACAAGCGGGGTCAGGATGAGCGCTGCGAACGTCAAGCGGTAAGCGGCGATCACCAACGCCGGCACGCCGTCGGCCATTGCCGCACGGATCAAGATCGATGCGGTCGCGACGGCACAGAGGCCGCAGCTTAAGCTCATCAGCAGGCGGAAATGCCGAAGATTTCGCATGGTTCTCGCTCGATCAGCGCTGCTCGATCGGCCCTTCTCGCTTGACAACGGTTTTGATCGAGGCTACAATCCTCGCAGAAGTTTATCATGCGATAACTTCACGATCAAACTCAGCCAAGAGTTATTCAAGTAAGGAGATTTTGTTATGGCTTTTGAATTACCCCCTCTTCCGTATGATTACAGCGCCCTCGAACCTCACATTGACACTCAGACCATGCAAATTCATCACGACAAGCATCATGCGGCCTATGTGACCAATTTGAACAAGGCCTTGGAAAGCGCGCCCGATGCGGCGGGGAAGTCCATCGACGCGATTCTGGCCGACCTGAACGCGGTGCCGGACAACGTGCGACAAGCCGTCATCAACAACGGCGGCGGTCACTACAATCATACGTTGTTCTGGGAGATCATGGGGCCGAAAGGCGGCGGCGAGCCGAAAGGCGATCTGGCCAAAGCCATCGAGGCCAACTTCGGCAATTATGAAGGCCTGCGTGAGAAGATGAACAACGCCGGCCTGACGCGTTTTGGTTCCGGCTGGGCCTGGCTGGTGCTGGACAAAGACGGCAAGCTGCAAGTGCTCAGCACGGCCAATCAAGACTGTCCGGTCTCCACGGGGCAGAAGCCCCTGGTGGGCATCGACGTCTGGGAACACGCCTACTATCTGAAGTATCAGAATCGTCGCGGCGATTATTTAAGTGCGTGGTGGAACGTGATCAACTGGGACGCCGTGGCGGCCCGGTATGCCAAGTTAAAGTAGCGGCAGTGGACTGCGCGGGGTGCAGCGGGCGGGGTCGTTAAGCAGTAATCAACAGCGGTACTTCTCGCCGATCACCAATCGGCGGATAACAAAAAAATCTCACACACGGAGAACGAATATGACTCACGTAATTACTGCGATCTGCCTGCGCGACACGGCGTGCGTGGATGTCTGCCCGGTCGAGTGCATTATCCCCGGCAAACCCGAGTCCGAGTGGCCATGGCTGTACATCGATCCGGACACCTGCATCGACTGTGGTGCCTGCGTACCGGAATGCCCGTACGAAGCCATCTTCCCTGAAGATGAAGTACCCACGGCCTACACCCTGAAGGACGGCCAGTACATCGCCGACACCAAGGCCAACCTGCCAGACGGCGAGCCGCTGGATGGCGACGTGGGCGGACATCATGTCAAGGTCGAGAATGCCAAGGCGCCCGGCGCGGGTACAGTCATCGACTTTACCCCGGCCACGGAACTTAACAAGAAGTTCTTCACGGAAGGCCCCGGCTACAGCGCCAAGGGCTAACCCATACTGTCAGATGTGATCCGAACGAGGCCTGCGAGATATCTCGCGGGCCTCGTTTCATTTGCGCCGCTAGACTTCCGAAGCGCTTCGCGAAACTTCGGAAGTCTTAGTTTCTAGTCCACGGCATCAGGTACAATTTTTTTAGCCATCCTTTTTAGCCAACAGGAGAGACATGACGGACTATCGCATTGAGAAAGATTCTCTGGGCGAGGTGCGGGTCCCCGCCGAAGCGTATTATGGCGCGCAGACGCAGCGCGCCATCAACAATTTCAACATCAGTGGATTGCGCCCGTGGCGCGCATTTATCTGGAGTATGGCGACGATCAAACGGGCCGCCGCCGAGGTCAATCGGGACTTAGGGCTGCTCGATCCCAAGCTGGCCGGCGCGATTGCGCAGGCCGCACAGGAAGTCATCGCCGGAAAATGGGACGAGCAATTCCGGGTCGATCCTTTTCAGGCGGGCGCGGGCACCAGCCACAACATGAACACGAATGAAGTGATCGCCAATCGCGCGATTGAGATTCTGGGCGGTAAACGCGGTGATTACAAACTCGTCAGCCCTAACGATCACGTCAACATGGCCCAATCGACCAACGACACGATCCCGACAGCGATTCGGTTGGGCGTGCTGTGGCGGCTGGACGAGCTGCTTGCCACGCTCGATCGGTTGGCGGCGGCCCTGGCGGCCAAGGCACAAGAGTTCGATCCCATCGTAAAATCGGGGCGTACCCATCTGCAGGATGCGGTGCCCGTGAGGTTGGGGCAGGAGTTTGGCGCCTACGCCAAAGCCGTGCGCCGCGATCGAGAGAAGATCGCACAGGCAGCCGAAGGACTGCGCCGCTTGGGCATCGGCGGCACGGCGACCGGCACGGGCTTGAATGCCCATCCTGAATATCACGCGCGCATGATCAAGAAGTTGAGCGACTTGACCGGGTTGAAGCTGGTCGAGTCCGACGATCTCTTCGAGTCGATGCAGGCACATTCGGACGCGGTGTTCTTTTCAGGTGCGATCCGGACTCTGGCGCAAGACCTGATTCGCATCGCCAACGATTTTCGCTTGCTCTCTTCCGGCCCGGCCACCGGCCTCGACGAGATCCGGCTGCCGGCCATACAGCCTGGCTCGTCGATCATGCCGGGCAAGGTCAACCCGGTGCTGGCCGAGATGTTGGACATGGCGATGTTCCACGTGCTGGGCAATGATCTGGCGGTGACGCTGGCCGCGCAGGCCGGTCAACTGGAACTCAATGTGATGATGCCCATCCTGGCGCACCATCTCTTCGAGATGATGCAGGTGGTCATCGGCGCGGTGACGGCCTTTACGGACGATTGCGTGATGGGGTTGCAGGCCAACGCCGAAAAAGCGACCGGCTGGCTGGCGAAGAATGCCATCCTGGTCACCGCACTGAATCCCCTGATCGGCTACCTGAAGGGCGCGGAGATCGCCAAGGCGGCGATGGCGCGCAATGTGACGATTCGGGAAGTGGCGTTGGAGAAAATCCAGGCAGGCGGGCTGGTCAACAAGGACAGTGGCCAACCGGTAACGATCAAAGAGATCGATGAAGTTCTGGGGGATGTGCGCCAGTTGACAGCGGGTGGGATTCATGGCACCGGCGGCGGGGGATAACCGATCGTCAGGTGCCGTCGATCAATCGCACCCGATTGGCGCTGAGCTCAAAAAAGACGATAACCGCATTGTTCAAGTCATCTCCGTGGGCGGCAAAGTCTGCAAATCCGGCAGGAGGAGATCGGGGCGATCGTGGGTGTGACCGTTCTAACCGGAATGGGTGTGGGTGTCGACGTCGCGGTAGGTACAGGCGTGGACAGGGGCAACGTTGTTGCGGTTGCCGTTGGCCCGTCTGTCGCTGGCGGCGCGCCGATTGGCGAATTGCTCTCACCGGGTAATCCGATCGGTGCGGGGCGGGACGGACCGCGCAGCGACGACCCCAATCTTGTCGAGTGCTTGACACCGACTGTATAATATTGACATTAGTTGCGTTGTTCCCCCCTCACATCCATAACCAGCTTGAGTTCAACAATTGAAAGGAGGTGATTCCAGACCGCGAGAAACTCTCACCGTGTCTCAGAGTGTGTTCGCAGCGACCGTGTCCGGATTAGCCACCCAGGGAAAAGGAGACTTTCATGAACCTGCACAAGCGTTTTGTTCAGTGGGCGTCGGCTGTCGTCGCACTGATCGGGCTGCTGGGCTTGATCGGAGCCGCCGCCCGCATCGCCACCGCCCAGGATCCCGATACCACGCACATCTACCGCATCGATAAAGTATTCGACGTGGAAACCCGATCGGCCATCGCGGCGACCGGGGCCCTCGTCTTTGAAGTCGGCCACGATTACGTGTTGGTCGAAGCAACGGCCAAAGAAGCCGAGATCATCGCCGCCTTGGGCCTGTCGATCTCGGAAGTGCCTCCCACCAAGGCCATTCTGGCCTTTCCACCGGCCGATTCGGCCTATCACGACTTCGCCGAAATGGTCGCCGAGATTCAGCAGGCCGCCACCGATCACTCCGCCATCTTCGCGCTGTTCAGCCTGGGAGAGTCTTACCAAGGGCGCACGATCTGGGCGGGCAAAATCTCCGACAACGTGAGCGTGGATGAAGACGAACCAGAAGTCTTGTTCACGCATCATCAACATGCCCGTGAGCACCTGACGGTGGAACAGGCCCTCTACACTCTGCAGATTCTTACCGACGAATACGGCACCGATCAGCCGATTACCGATCTGGTCAACACACGCGAAATCTGGATCGTCTTCGACATGAATCCGGACGGCGGCGAGTATGACATTGCCACCGGTTCGTATCGCTCGTGGCGCAAGAATCGCCAACCCAATTCAGGCTCATCCTATGTGGGCACAGATTTGAATCGTAACTGGGATTACCGGTGGGGCTGCTGCGGGGGCAGCAGCGGATCGCCCAGCAGCGAAACCTATCGGGGTGCGGCGGCGTTCTCGGCGCCGGAAACACAGCGCGTACGCGATTTTGTGGACAGCCGCGTGGTCAACGGCGAGCAGCAGATCACGGTAGCGATTGACTTCCACACCTACAGCGAGTTGATCCTGTGGCCGTACGGTTACACATATACGGATGTGCCGGCCGACATGACGCAGGACGATCACGCTGTGCTGGTGGCGCTGGGCCAGGCGATGGCGGGGATGAACGGCTATACGCCGGAACAGGCCAGCGATCTGTATATCACCGATGGCACAATCGACGATTGGTTGTACGGTGTGCATGGCATCTTGAACTATACGTTCGAGATGTATCCCCAGACTTCGGGACAAGGCGGATTCTATCCGCCCGATGAAGTGATCCCGACCCAGACATCGCGTAACCGCAGCGCGATCCTTTATCTCATCCAACAAGCCGACTGTCCCTATCGCGTTATCGGCAAAGAAGCGCAGTACTGCGGTGGCACACCACCCGCCAATACCGGTCTCAAAAGCCCGACGGCCAATGCCGCCGTCACCAGCTCGGCCGGTGACAACAACGGCTATCAGACTGCTCCCGCGAACGCCCAGGCGGATGACGGTCTCTTTGCGGTCGACACTAACAGCGGCAATGGCACGAGCACAACTTGCACCAGCAGCCGCAAAGACAAACACCTCTTCTACAACTATGACTTCAACCTGAGCACTTCCACCATCTATGGCATCGAGGTCCGACTGGATGCCAGAGCTGACAGTACCAGCGGATCGCCGCGGGTCTGCGTCCAGCTCTCGTGGGACGGCGGCGCAACCTGGACGACGGCTAAAGCCACCTCCACGCTCTCTACGAGTGAAGCGACCTACATTCTGGGTGGAGCCGCCGATACGTGGGGCCGCACTTGGAGCAGCGGAAATTTCAGCAACGCCAATTTCCGCGTGCGTATCATCAATGTGGCCAGCTCCACCGTGCGAGACTTCTCACTTGACTGGGTGGCGGTGCGTGTGACCTATCAACCGTAGCGACTTCTGACCGTTAACGAAGTAACACTTAGAGGATGCCTGCCACGAGGCGGTTCGCTGCGGAAACCGCCTCGTGCCGATTGCTCAAAAACACCGAGCCGCCCCCGGTTGATCGAGAGTAACGTCGTGAAAATATGATCCACCTCCACTTGGACCGGGCGCCTTAAGCGCGTTTGATCCATTCGGACTGGCGGCGTTTGCTTGATGGTGTTGTGCAATAAGCCTACGCGCGTAGCCACCGCCTGCCAGCCCAGGCGCTCCCCGGCTTATTCGGACTCCGCCAGGGAGCGCGCTCAATCAGCGACGAATCGGCCTCTTGTTCTATAACCTATTCCTAATTAAGGTTTAGTCAGGCCTGCTAAATCCGATCTTGCATTTCCGGCACACCCATCTGCTCGGCACAGTGCGCACAACAGAAGAAGCCAGTCGCCGTCTCCATGCCATGCCCCATGATCATGCAACCACAGTGGCTGCAGCGGGGGGCGAGGGCATGAATCGCACACTCAAAGCTATCGAATGTGTGTTGCTTGCCCTCCGGAGTTGTAATCGTAAAGGTTTTATCGTACTGATTTCCACAAACTTCACAACGTGCCATGCTACGCCTCCTGCTAAAAGGTGTGAGGACCGGTTAATCCCTCACAGAGTGGTTCCGCGGCTGTCTACGGCAGTCTCCAATTTGATTTCGATCAATGGCCAGAGGAGACTATCACAAATGGTGAACAGCCGGCAGCTGCTGAAGAGAGACGACTTCAGACGATAGTCTTGCCGCTGCAAGGCTAACGCGTCGTACGCTCGTACATCGCTTCAGCAAAGGCTTTAAAGTTGCGCAAATCCTCTTCCACCCGCGCCTCCGGATTGCTGAACAATTGAGCCATGGCCTCGCCCACTTTTCCGCCGGGTACTTCATAGCGCAGCGTCACGGTGACTTCCGTCTCATCCCAGCCCAAATCTTTGAACGTTACTTGACCGCTGGTCTTGATGGGGCTGTGATCTTTGCTATTCCAGGCGATGCGTCGATTTTCATCCAGCCGCGTGATCTCCGCATCCCACTCGATGTCCTTCCCCAGCGGTCCAGGCATGACCCAGTGGCTCATGTTAGGGCCGGTCAGTGTGATCGATTTGATGTACTTCATAAACAAAGGAAAGTCTTCAAAGTGCGCCCACAATTCATAGAGATCCGAAACCTTCCCCTTCACGATGATACTCTTACTGTAGGAATCAGCCATGTTAGCCTCCAAAATTTTCGACGTTGTGCAACTTCAGTAGAAGAGAGTGTTAAAGTCCGCCCTGACCAGAACAGTTTACAGGAAATGTTGCTCACGAAAGCACTGGTGTTTTGCGGATTTAGACCATCAGAACGAGGTGATCTTAACATTCTGCCACTAAAAAAGTCCCAAAATGTCTCTAAACAAGGTCTAAATAGTGTGCCATTTGTTTCTTTCCGCCCTGGAAATAAACCGCTTCACGTGTTCGCAAAGATTGTATAATGGGCAGAAACAAGCGAGAGAACTATGCGCCGACCAATCTTCATTCTCCTCATCGCTGCTCTGGCCTTGTTGGGTCTTGCCTTGACGACCTCTCGGGTCAGGAGCGACAGCGAATGGTACGTTTATCTGCCCCTGCTGACACGTCCCAAAGAAAATCCACTGCATACCGGCATTGCGACCTACTACGACGCCACCGGCGCGGGCGCGTGCAGCTTTGATCCTTCTCCGAACGACCTCATGGTCGCGGCGCTGAATGCTCAGGAGTACAACACCGCCGCTTACTGTGGCGCTTACGTGCAAGTCAACGGTGCGAAAGGCAGTGTGATCGTGCGCATCGTCGATCTGTGCCCGGAGTGTCTTGCCGGGCACCTCGACTTGAGCCGCGAGGCGTTTGACCGGATCGACGATCTACCGAAGGGGCGCGTGCCGATCACGTGGCGGGTGGTCAGCCCAGCCATCTCCGGCCCGATCGCCTATCACTTCAAAGAGGGCAGCAATCAATGGTGGACGGCGGTGCAGATTCGTAACCATCGCAATCCGATTGCGAAGTTCGAGTACTGGACAGGCAGCCAGTGGGTGAGCGTGCCGCGTGTATCCTACAATTTCTTCGTGCAAACGAATCCCGGTATGGGCGTAGGACCCTATACCTTCCGTGTAACCGACAGTTACACCCACACCTTGACCGACAACGGTATTCCCTTCATCGAGAAGGGCACGATCAATGGTGTGGCGCAGTTTCCACCGGGGCCGTAGTATACTTTCACACTGTGTTCTCTTTTGATTCGGAATAGCGCCGAATCAGGAGAGGGAAGAATTGTGCTCCAAAACGGCTTTGGTGCATGAATATTTTCAGCCCCACATCAATGGGGAAATCGTTCCAAGAGTTGCGTCTACGCCCCACAGCTGATGGAAGCCTGGCCTAAAATAGGGCGCGTAGTTCGAAAAAGCCGATTCATGCACCAAAGCCCTCCAAAACTATAAGTTGGCGATCACGGGACAAACTCTCTGCATAAACAAAATTAGTCCAGGTAGAGGGATCGATCAGGAAGGCGACAATGGCACCATCTGTCATCGCGATAGTTGCATTCTTGATAATCATGGTAATCATTAACGCAGCATTCGGTGTATTAACGGCTTTACTTGCGCGTCCCTCATCAATTAGAGGTTGGGCACTTCAAAGTAAAGTGAGGCGTGGACTCGTTATGTTGTTTTTTTGCGATATTGTCACTCTTCATCAGTTTCGCTACGATGACACGCTTGTTCATCGAAATTAGCGATAAGTTTCCCAACCTTCCATCGCAGGGCTGGATCGGCGCACTTCCCGAATACCAGCAGAATCGATCCGCCGTTGTCACTGAGGTGTGGGTTCGCAACTTGATCCCAATCTTACTCCGCGAGACTTGTTACTCGAGCCGGGCAGAAGTATGCAGCTTGGCTGATTGTCTTGAGTCACCCATACAGAGATGCCCATCACTATCTCCTGTTGACAGTGAAGATGAAAGAAATGATTACCTGCTCAGGTTTGCAATCTCCAGTGTTGCCGCACTAACGAGTGGTACTCTGGTATGGCGCTTTACGAGACAGACAGCAAGATACAAAGTCAAAGTTGAGGAGGTTGAATGTTGATCCAGTTAACGGTGAAGCACACGCTCAACCTGGCAGTCGCCAAGGAAATCGCGGCGACCGCCGAGCGCGAAGCACGTCAACACGGCTGGAACGTGTCCATCGCCATCGTGGATGAGGCCGGACGCCTACTCTTTTTCCAGCGGATGGATGACACGCCTAATGCCAGTGTGGAAGTCGCGCTGGCGAAAGCCGTTCATGCAGCCAATTACCGCCGTGATACCAAATTCCACGAGGACCTCCTGAGCCAGGGAAATAACGTCGTCTTAGGGCTTCCGCATAGCCTTCCTGTGGAAGGCGGACTACGGTTAATGGCTGAGGGGAAAGTGATTGGCGGGATTGGTGTGTCAGGCGTTCAGTCGGATCAAGATGGACAAATCGCCCAGGCGGGTGCCGATTTGCTCAATAAAGCATGAGATATTGCTGGCCACACCGCACACCAATACCGAGGCCATCGCCCGACTGAGAAGAAAATTGAACAACAGCAACCTCGCCCGGGCAGCCATCTCGACGGCAGGTGTCCTGCTGATGGGCTTGTCGCTCATCACCTGATTTGCGGTACAATTGTCCCATCCGTCCTCGATTGATCCCAGCCAGATCGATCTGCCGGAAATTCCTCGCAGGAGCCAAGTGACCTATGCCGTACATGCCAACCAATCACAGCGATGTGCCCATCCGCCTGTTCAAGTCGGATTTTCTGGAGTTCTTCACGCACATCCATCCCGCCGTCGTGCTGATCATGTGGCTGCCGGTGGCCGCGTATTTTCTCTTCCGTCCCATCGTCGATCAAACGTTGGGCGCGAGTCAGATCATTGTCGCGCTCGTCCTGGGAGCAGTCGTGTGGTCGCTCACCGAGTACACCATGCATCGCTTCGTGTTCCACTTCGAGCCGAAGAATCCGCATCCGCTGGTGGAGCGCGCCATCTTCCTGTTTCACGGCGTGCACCACGTTCAGCCGCAGTGCAAGACGCGCCTGGTCATGCCGCCCATCGTCAGCGTGCCGCTGGCCTTGGTGTTCTATGGGCTGTTCACGCTGGTCGTCGGCCAGCTGCTCAACTTGCCGCAGTGGGTGGCGCCCATGTTCGCCGGGTTCATCGTCGGCTATGTGGCCTACGACATGATCCACTACGCCACGCATCACTTCCCCATGCGCTGGGGCGTGATGAAAGCGTTGAAGCGCTATCACATGCTGCACCACTACAAGACGCCGAATGAACGTTTCGGCGTCAGTTCGCCCTCGTGGGACCTCGTCTTCGGCACCCTGCCCGACGACACACCGGGGCCCAAGGCCAAGCCGGTGATGCAATAACCCACAGACGCTGATCCCTGAAGAAACACGAAGGACACGCTGGTACCGACGTGTCCTTCGTATCTTTTGTTTCGCGACTACACCTCAATCCAGGGATTCCCTTAGCACCGCGGGGGCTCGACGCATGACCACGACCGCGACCAGAATGATCAGCGCCACGCCAATCCCGATGGCATTCACCGCGCCATAGCCCGCACTCGCCATCAACTCGCCACTGCCCAAACTACCGATGACGGAAGCCGCGCCCACAACCAGGTCGGCCGAGCCTTGAATGCTGGGCCGTTCGTTCACCGCCAACCGATCGGTCAACAGCGCCGACCCGGTGACAAAGCAGAAATTCCAGCCCAGTCCCAGCAGGAACAGCGACGCGGCCAGTGGCAATGTGGCAGAATTTGTCGGTGCGAGAACGCATGCGACGATCAGCAGCAAACTACCGATCAAGATCGTCGGTGCGCGGCCCCACCGATCGCTGATCCAACCTGTTACCACCGACAGGCCGTACATCCCCAGAATGTGCATGGAAATCACCAAGCTGATGTCTTCCAGCCCGTGAGCAAAGTGCGTCATGTGCACCGGCGTAATGTTCATCACCATGACCATGACGGCCTGAGCCAGGCCCAGTGAAATGAGCGCCGCGCCGACGAGCGGATCCGCCAACACCTGGCGGAATGATCGGGCCGGGGGAAGCTGCTCACTCGATCGGGTTTCAGCGGCATCCGCGTGCATGCGCCGCGCCACGTCGCGCGGATCGGGTCGCAAGAAAGTGAAGATGAACAGCAGCGTAACCAGCATCAGTGCTGCATTAACGAACCACGGCCCCGCCAGTTGATCGAACCCCAGCGTTTCTGCCAGCCGCCCGGCCAGCGGTGTAATGGCCGGACCCAACACCGCCCCGATCGTCCCGGCAAACACGATGATGCTCACCGCACGTGAGCGCATAGGCGCGGGTGAAACATCGGCAGCCGCATAACGCGATTGCTCCGAGGTAGCCCGCGCCGCGCCCAGCAATAACATCCCGATCATAAACAACCCAAAAGAACCGGCCATCACGGCCAACCCCGCCATGAGGCCGCCCGCAATGCCGACGACATAGCCCAGCGCCAAGCCGATACGCCGCCCAAAGCGATTCATCACGCGTCCGGCGATGTACGACGCGAAGGTGCCACCCAGCAGCTGCGCCGTCGCTGGCCAGCCGGCCGCACGCTCGGTGCCCGCCAGCTGTACACCGCTGATGCTGCCGATGGCGGCCGTGGTGAACAACGCGATGAGCGCCAGTCCCTGCCCGATGAAAAGCACGGTAATTAAGCGGCGTACGAGAGATGAAGATGGCGTTGATAAAGTCAAGGTGATCTCCCTGAACGAGTAAAATAAAACGCAACTTGTGGCTTACGCTAGACGGTTTCGTGTTATACCGTTTTTACGCCGTGAGGATGGTGCGTCTCAATCAAACAACCGATCGACGGCTTCGGCTAGCTCCGCCAGGTTGCTGACGCGATGCACGGCGTGGCACAACGGTGCATACTGCAACATGTCGCTGTCACCGTGACGCCACTGTTGGGGATGTTCAGGGTTGAACCAGAGCACGCGCCGGGCGCGGCGTTTGATCTGATCGACGAGATCGAGACGGGGATCGTTATAGTTGTTGCGCCCGTCGCCCAGGAAGATCACCGTGGTGCGGCGATCGACGCTGTCGAAATGATCGTGCGCGAACTCGACCAATGAAGCGCCGAGATCGGTATTGTAGGAGCCGGGCGGAATGCGCTCTAGCACGTCCTGCACCACTTCACTGGCGCGGCCCTGCTCGAAGTCGTGCGTCAAATCGTGGATGTGATTGATGAAGGCGAACGAGCGGGCGCGCGAAATCTGATCGCTTAATTCATACATCAAGCGCACCATGAACTCAGCCACGGGGCGCATGGACGTGGATACGTCGGCAATCAGAACCAGCTTGGGTTTTAGCTGCTTGTGCCGGAACTTCATCTTGATGGGCACACTTCCGTATTGCAGGTTGGCGCGCAGCGTCGCTTTGGGATCGAGGGTGCCCTCTTTACCGCGCTTTTGTCGCAAAGCGGCGCGGCTGCGCAGCTGGGCCGCTAACCGGGCCACTTGATGCCGCAGTTCGTCGCGCTCGTGTTCCGTCAACGTTTCAAACGAGCGATGCATCAAATCGTCGAGCGGCTCACGCTTCTCGTATTCCTGCGCCATGTTTTCGGCGATCTGCTGCCCCACGTAGTTATCCACCTGCTCTTCCAACGCTTCGGCATTGCCCTGCATGGCATCCCGCAACTGCTGGCGGGCGGCGTCGCTCATGCCCAGCGCGGCGAGGAGTTCCATCAACTCGCCAATCGCTTCTTGCAAGTCTTGCAGCCCCAGCTGCTGCAACATACGGCGCGTAAGCCAGGGCTGCTGATAAGCCTGGCCGGCATTCTGGAGGCCCGCCTGCTGTCCGAGCTGCTGCAATTCTTCAGGCGTGAGGGAGCGGCCTTCTGCCAACCGGCGCAGCAGCTCGGCCCGCAGTTCACGCAGCAGCTGGCGCAGTGCATCCTCCAGCATCTGCTGCTCGTCAGCGGACAGGCCGCCCGTGCCGTTCGTCAGCGGCGGCTGGCCGGAGCCGAAGAACAACGGGAATAACCGATCGAACGTGGGGCCGTCCTTGGCCTCCTTGACCAGCGTCGTCTTCAACGACACACGAAAAACCTCGCGATCTTCCAGCCCCAGCCGATCGATGGCATAGAAGGCGTCCTGGCTCTCGGCCAGGGAAATCCGTACGCCGGAAGCGCGGAGTGCCGTGATGAAGTGCACGATACGGGAGTCCATAAGTACCAGATCAAGCCTTCCGTCCGGTGCGCCGACGCTTTGCGTCGGGGCGCGCCCGGCGGGACACTTTGGTTAGCGCTTTCGTCTGCGCGGATCAGGGCCATATGCGTCATAGCGCTCGACGACCTGCGACCCGCCCCGCCCCGCTCGGTTGTCCAGCCCGCCGCGCGCCCGCTGCACATCCGTCTCGTGTTTGAGCAGCACGGTGAGTGTACTATTGAGCGTCGTTTCGTCCATGTGATCAGCATTGAGCGCCACCAAAGCCTTGGCCCAATCAAGTGTTTCGCTGACGCTGGGACTCTTCTTCAAATCCATCGAGCGCAAACGCTGCACGATCTGCACGGCCTGCTGCGCGAGTTTCAGGTTGAGCTCAGGGACCTTCAACCGCACGATGTTGAGCTCCTGCTCCATCGACGGATAATCAACGAAGAGATAGAGACAGCGGCGCTTCAGGGCCTCACTCAACTCGCGCGTGTTGTTGCTGGTTAACAGCACCAGCGGCTGATGCCGCGCTTTGATGGTGCCCAGCTCGGGGACGCTGACCTGAAAATCGCTGAGGATTTCCAGCAGAAACGCCTCAAACTCCGTGTCAGAGCGATCGATCTCGTCGATCAGCAACACGACGGGCTTGTCGCTCGTCAGGGCGCGCAGGAGCGGCCGGGGTAACAGAAACCGCTCGGAGAAGAAGACATCTTCCTCGCTCGCCAGCCGATCGGCCGCGGCGCTGAGCGTTTCGGCCTCACTCAACAACTGCGAAAGTTTGTCGCGCAGCAGCTGGGTGTAAAGCATTTGCTTCGCGTACTCCCATTCATACAAGGCCTTGGTCTCGTCCAGCCCCTCGTAACACTGTAAGCGAATCAACTCGCGATTGCTCGCGCCGGCCCACGCCTTGGCGAGCTCGGTTTTGCCCACCCCCGCCGGACCTTCCGCTAAAATGGGTTTATTCAATTGTTCGGCCAGAAACAACACCGTCGCAATCTCATCTGTGGCAATGTATTGTTGCTCGCCGAGGCAATGTTGTACTTCACGTTTGTCTTTGAACATATCCTGGCTGCCTGTGTCGTAAGATGCAGAAATTGTACCTGATGGATTGAAGCGCGTCATGCTGCGCCTCAGCCCTCATCCATCAAGCAAACGGGCCAAGCGGTGAACGCTTGGCCCGTCCGGGACACTGACCACTGCCGGCCGCTCACGGCCTGGTGCTTGGCCCTCGCTCAAAGAGCGGTTTCAGCAAGATGCTGGCACCGATGACAATGAGCAAAATCGGGAAGAAGGGCAGCTCCACGCCGAAGAAATCACTCGCACCCATCATGATCGCCAGCGTTCCCACGACGAGGGTGAAGCTGCTGAGCGGCAGGTGATTGATATAGCGGGCAAGGTTCAGCCCCAACATGATCAATCCCGCGCCAATGAGCCACGTTCCTTCCGGGATCTGTCGATCGGGCACCAGCGCGATGCCTCCGATCATGATCAGGAACAGGCCCCAACCGATCTGCTCCAGACGTTTGTTCAGAGTCACTTGCTCGTCAGCCACTGCTGGCGGCAGCTGTCGTTGATCATTCATCGTCACGCTACCCTCCTGAAGCCACTTGAGTTTGACGCCATGTGCGGCGCGTTCAATTATACACTCTTGACTCGCAGACTGCTGACCGCCGAGTAAACGCTTGAGCGGGACTAATTCATTTTGGCTTGCAACGCCTTGCGCAGCTCGCTCTTGCTGGGCGGGGAAAGGAAGGCGCACTCGCCGTTGATGAACAACCCATTGGCAATGCCCGACTGCTCCAGGACGGCACGATCATCGGTGTTGATCTCACGCACCGTCACCCGTTTGCCCAGTTCGTGCGCCACCTGTAGTAATTCGTCACGTGCGTGCACCCAGAAAGGACACTGCCCGCACCAGAAGAGATCAACCGTGGTCTGACCGGCGGGCGGTGTCCGGGGCTGGTAGCGGCGCGGCAGAAACTCGGGCAGATTCACGTCCCGCCAATTTTTCAGCAGCAACCAGGCGTAATCGCGGTCGGCGACCACCGTGAAGCCGTGTTCGATGAAGAATCCTGCCGGCATGAACAACGAATCGGGATAAGCGATGACCGTCAGGCCGCCGGTGTGCACCCGCGCTTTCTCCTCGCAGGCCGCCAGCAGCTGCGCGCCCACGCCATGCCAGCGATGTTTGGGCGGCACGAACAGGCACGTGATGAACGTGAGATCCTTGCCAGTGATGGGGCGCGGGGCATGTTCGATGGGGATGTACTCCAGGTGCCCGATCGGGCTGGCACCTTCATAGGCCACCAGGATGCGCACACCCTTGAACAGCATACTATAATTCCAGAAGCGCTTCACCTCTTTGGCGCGGCCCAACGGCTTAAAGGCCCGTTCGCGATCCATCGCCCAGTCCTTGTCAAAGTCGTAATTCAGGCACAGCAGGGTCTGTTCCTCGGTGTCTTGCAACTCGAAGATTTCCATCGCGACCTCCTGAATCATACACGGTCGTCTGAGGACCATCCAAGAAGTTCTACTTGATCTACGCTCATAGCAGGTGCCCGCTGGATAGGCTCTCCCACGAGAGCCAGGGCGCAAATCAAAACGGAAATTGTTCCAGCGCCAAGGCAAATGGCCAACTACACGTTGACTGGCTCAGACGCATGGTGCAGGATAAAGTCGCTCACGACCGGGTTGACTAAGCGCTGATAGTCGGACATGGCGATCTTCATGGTGGTGTGATGTGTGCCTGCCTGGAAGATGATGTATGGCTCCTCCATCAGCGAACGATCGATGTACACCGGCACTTGATAGACATTGCCAAAGGGCGGCATCGCGCCCACATCGCAATCGGCAAAGGTCTGTGCGAATTCGAACTCGCGGGCGCGGCGGGCCTCCTGGGCCTTCAGCATCCCGCGTACCCGATCGAGATCGACCTGCGCCGGGGCGGGCAGCACCAGCATGATCGGCTTGCCGTCAGTCCAGGCGATGAACACCTTGGCGACACGCTCGCCCTTTTCGTGCAACGTTGCCGCCACTTCCTGGATGGTGTACACCTGGCGATGTTCCTGCACTTCAAAATAGATGTGCTGGTCCGTGAGATATTGTCTCAAACGATCGATACAAGTTTCCATCCCTCACCTCCGCTCATGAAAGTGTTTGAGCAAAACGCTCTGCCCGGTTCAATGGGAGAATCGATCAGAGTAGAAACCGGGTTTCTCCAGTCCGAGTGAAATGGAGCATCAGCCGGGAGAAACCCGGTTTCTGACGGCCGTGGCTCCCGCACACGCTACAGCCGAGCCGGAAAAACAAAAGCCGACCGTTCCCGAATTGCTTCGGGCTGGACGGTCGGCTAAAAACTACTTCAATGCGCCCTCCTACGACAAGAACGCGACTCAGTTAATTATCAACGACGACGAACGTTTTTCCTCGCGAATAGGTTGATTTCAGTATAACACTGTTTTCAGTGGATGTGACGACGAATTTGCACGACATTGGTTCAACCGAAGAGCCAGCGTTGTTACTGGAAAGATACCACCCACGCAGACGAAATACAGGCGGAGCCGGGTGCACCCACTATACGTACGGATGGGGATTCCAATTTCTCCTGACTCAAATTGTTCCCCAGCGGCACAGATTTCTCCGTGCCGCCGTGTTACCGTGACTTTGGGCTGGTGAAGGTCAAGCCGAGGAAGCTTGCAGACGCTCGACTAGCCACAAGTTAATGAGTGTCTCCGGCAATAAGCCGCGCTGGCGAGCCTGTTTTTCAATCTGCTCGTAGACTTCTGGATCGACTGTGACACGTCGACGCCTGGGTGCACGAATTTCAAACTCGACCTCGTAAGTTTGATCCCAGTAGTCAGCCGTGCTATGCGTGTCCCAGAATTCGGCGATTTCTTTCAGGGTTCTGGCTTTCGAGATGCTGGTCATCTGAAATCAGTGTAACTGAGAAGCAAAGCGCTGTCAAGCAAAACACAACGGCGGGCCATGCACAGCAGCCCGCCGTTGTTATAGGCTCACTTCGTAATCGTCAGCAACCGCCCGTCGCTTCGCCCGAACACCTCGGGGAAGTAGAACTCATTCGCCACCGTTGGGATGACTTTGTATTCGCCCGGCAGCGTGGCGCGCATGGTGTACGAATACTCGTACGTGCCGCGATAGAGGTAGTCCGCGAACAGCACCACTTTCTCGTCGCGCAGTTCACTGCGATCGTACCAACGCCACCACCACCAGTAATACGGATAGATCACATCGCCCACATCGGAATAGCGCGGTTGCAAGTTCGGTCCCTGGGCCAGCACGCTCGTCGTCGCCAACCCGGTATCGATTGCCTCCGCGCCCGCCGGGAGCGGATCTTCCACGACGAGGTAGTACAGATCGTGCGGGGCAATGATCGTCAGATCGACGCGGATCACGTCGCCCAACTTGGTCGTCCTCACTTCGGGGCACTTGTTCCGATCGGCTTCTTCGCAGGAGGCCAGCGTGTAACGCCGCTGCACGATGATGCCGCGATCCTCGACGGGCTTTAGATCCTCGACCGGCTGGAAGACGCGCAGGTGCGCGGTGTAGTACAGCACACCCTCGCCCGGCCCGCGCGAGAACGTCAGCCGGTTGGCTTCGTCCGCGATCAGTTCTCTGATCGCGATCTGCTGCTGCACCGGCGTCTGGACATTCTCCGGCGTGAACGTTCCTTCGGCCAGCGACTGGTCGTTGAGGAAGACCGCGTAGTCGTAGTTGGGCTTCAGTTCGCCCGTCGCCACCATCCAATCGGTCAACGCGATCAACGCCCAGGCGGTTTCTTGCGTCGTCTCCCAGTAGCCGACCTTGCGCGCCACCATCAACCAGCGTACGATATTCGGCGCGAGCTCGTTGTTCTGATCGAGCCGCGCATAAGCATCGAGGATGATGGCCGTCGAGCGCGTGTCGGTCGTCATCGCCCACCAATGATAGTCGTCTTCTTCCCAGTGCGCGCCCGTGGCGCTGAAGATGGCCGCGTTATTGAGATCGGACAACAGCGTCTTGATGCGTTCGTCCGACTTGTTCAGGTTGCCCAGCGCCATGGCCAGGTACGCCTTGGCATAGTGGCTCAGCTTGGCGCGCTCATCAAACAGCGCGTTGATCGTTTGTGCCGGCGCTTGCGCGTCTTCTGACAGCACGAACGAGAACCACGTTTGTGCATCGGCCTCGTACTGCGAGAAATCACGCGCGTTCCCTTTGAGCTGTCCCTTCAGATACTCCTCGCCACGCACCAGCGAATCGGACCGCACGGTAAAGCCGGCATCACGCGCTTCGATCAAGCCATACACGACGTAGGCCGTGAGATAGGGGTTGCTCTCCTGTTGACTCCACCAGCCCCAGCCGCCATCGCCGTTTTGCCAGTTATACAGTTTATCCAGCGCGGTGTTGATCTCCTGGGTCAGCGAGATTTGCAGCGTGGGCTGAGGGATGCCGAGTTGCGTCAACGCCCGATAGGTCAACACATTCGGCAGGAAGCGGCTGACCGTTTGCTCCGTGCATTCATAAGGATAGTGCTTGAGATAGTCCAACCCGTGGACCATGCCCGCCGCCAGCGACGGATCGACTTCGATGCTCACTTCACCCGATCGGTTGTCGAAGCGCGGCGGCAGTGCGATCAACTCGGTGCGCTGACCGGCCTGCTTCAACTGCCCCCCCGTGCCCACGATGTCGGGCGCGGAGTAGCGCAGCACTTTCAACGTGCCGTTCGGGCCGGTGGCCAGGCGCGGCTTGCTGGCATCGGCAAAGTCGCCCGCCTGAGCGTAGAAGACCAAATCGGCATTTTCGACATCCAGCGCTTCCACCGTCCACGTGGCCATGCCTTCGGCCTTCGCCGGAATCTGCACGATCTGCTGCGCCTCGGTGAGCAGTGATACGCCGGTGGCCGATAGCGTGAACGTCACGCTCAACGGATTCTCGGTGTTGTTGCTGACATTCGCGGCGAGCTGGGCCTTATCGCCCACGGTGAAGAAGCGCGGCGTCACCGGGCGGATCAACAGTGGCTTCGTGGCCATCACCTCGACGTTGCTCTCGCCCACCTTCGTATCCGCCGTCACACCGACACCGTGGAACGTCCACGTCGTCAGGTTATCGGGCAGTTTGAGCGTGATGCTGCCTTTGCCGTTAGCATCGGTGCTGAAGACCGGATTCCAGTAGGCGGTGTCCGAGAAGTCTTCGCGTACTTCCACGTTGGGTACAGATGCGCCATTGGCAGACTTTTCCATGTCGGCCATGGGAGCTGCGGCCGGTGCCTCCATTCGGTTAAGTACACCAGGCTCAGCCGTAGGCATAGCCACTGCGTCGTACGCCATCTCACCACCACCGCCCGTGGCCGGCACTGCCCCACGTTGCGCGGTAGCTTGACGTTCCTGTTCGTCAAGGTTTTCCTGTAGACGCTCGTTCGCCTTGTTGATCGAGATCGTGAGATTGGCCGAGGTATTGACACCCAGCATACGCCGACCATAGAACGCTTCGAGGATGGCGTTCACCGGGCGCGGCAAGAGCGACAGCACCGCCTTGTCCACCAGATCGAGTGAGAACTCGACGGCGATGGGCTGGCCGTTGCTGTCGGTGGCGTCGAGGTTGAAGGTCACACTCTCGCCGGGTTGCGCCGTGGCGCGATCGGGTGTGAGGGAAATCTTCAACGTCGGCGCGATCGGTTTCACCTCGATGGGCAGTACGCCCACTTTGTAATCGCTCAACTTATTCGTCGCATCCTGGCCCTTGATCACCACCACGGACACGTAGACATTCGGCGTGAGATCAGCCGTGATCGGCAGTTCGTAGATCTGCGTGCTGCTGCTGATCTTGATCAGTTGATCTTGCAGGATGCCGCCGCGCTCGATGGAAACCAGCGCCCAGTGTTCGCCCTGGAACGGCGATGGGATCAGAATCCGCGCGGTCTCGCCGGGCACGTACGCCGACTTGTCCGAAATCAACGAGATGCGATCGTTGTTCTCGCGCTGCCACGAGACATATTCAGCGCCCGTGACCCACTGCCACACCGAGGCGCGCACTTCGCGCCCACCGGCATCGGTGGCTTTGACAATGATCTTGTACGAACCGGCCTGCGGCGGTGTGTAGGGGATGCTCGCTTCACCCCGCTCGTTGGTGGTCGCCGTCGCCGTTGTAACGGGAATATCCTGCGGCACCGACTGCCAGTAACCGCCGCCGGTTTCATTCTCAATGTACTTGTTCTCGTACTCGCGGCGGATGATCTCAACCGTGAGCGCTTTGCCGGGCAGGCGCGTGCCTTCCCAGTCGACGGCGACCAGATCGATCGTGGCGGGCCGCTTGGCCTCGGCCATGTAATCGCGCGTGGCGACACCCGCGTAGAAATCACCGCTGTGCCGCAGGATGGTGCCGCGCCCGGAGATCACTTGATTGTCCTTGCCCGTCACCGTCGCCTCGACGACCAACCGCACCGAGTTGGTGATCGGCGTAGCGTCAGCCAGCTTGAGGTCGGCTGGAATCTCGATCGTGAGGTTGCCATTCGCATCGGTCGTACCCGAACCGCTGAGGATCGGCTCCGGTGGCGGCGTGTAGCCTCCGCGGAACCACCAGCAATCGAAGCACATCCACGGGTTATCGACATCACTCCAGCTATAGTTGCCCCCCCATGGCGGTTGGAAGTAGTAAGGCTCTTGCAGCACATTGTATTGCAGCGGTTGATTCGCCACGCCGCCGCCAAAGAAGTAATTCACGGAAACCTGGGCTGACGTGCTTTGGCCGCGCACGATCTCGTCGGCCTGGGGCGTGACGACCACTTCAAACTCGGGGGCGCGATAAGCCGCCACGGTGAACATGGAATTCGCGCCATAGCCGCCGAAGTTGATCTGGATGTTGTACTGCCCTAACGCCGCGCCATCACCCAACTTCAACTCGCCGAAGTAGGTGCCCAACTCACTCACGTCGAAGTCTTTATCCAACAGGGTCTCGCCGTTGGGGTTGTAGATCGTGAGGTGCACTTTCGTCACATCGGGCAGACTGTACTTCACGTCGTTTTCTTTGCGCAGAATGCCCTTGAAGTTCACGGTCTGGCCGGGACGATAGATCGGCCGATCGGTGTAGAGATAGTTGTTGTAGCCGGGGGTCGCGCCGCCATAGTAGCCGCCGTCAAGGCCGAACTCATACGGTGCGATGCCGTTACTCCAATTATTCGAGATCGCGGCATAGGGCTCGACGGCTACCGCCCCCTGCACGCCTTCGCTGGTGGTGTGCCTGAGCCGTGCCAGGCCCTGTGAGTCAGTGTTAGCTGATCCCACTGAAGTGCCGTTGTAGGTATTGAAGGTGATCGACAGGTTAGGTACCGGCTGGCCCGATCGATAATCGGTGGCCCACACCAGCGCTTCACCGGGCGCGGTCTTCAAGGTCAGGTGAACCCGGCTCGCCACCAGGATGCGGCGCTGATCGTAACGATAGTAATTCTCTTGTTCCTTGATTTGTGGCGAGTCGACTTCGAGCCAATACAGGCCCGGCTCGAGCAGGCCGCCGCCTTCGATCAGATCGGTCGGGGTAGCGGTCGCTTCGTTGGAGGTCTTCGCGATCGGCACCGACCACGTTCGAACCAGCGCGGACTCCTGCGGCTGGTACTCATAGATATTGATTGATTGATCGAACAGGGTCTGCGGCGGTAAGCGATAAAGTTTCAAATTGGCTTCGTTGATATTGGTGGCGATGAGATAGACGCGCGCCGGATCGTAGGCATTCAGGGTGCCATAGAAATCGGGGAAGTGCAGACGCACCGTCGGCGGCAGTTCAGCCGTACGGAAACGCACCGTCAAATCTTCCGCGGTCTGATTGCCATAGGGATCTTCGATACCGGGAGTGATGCGCACTTCGTAGGGGGTACTGGGCTTGGGGCCGAAATTGATCACGAAGTCCGTGCCATAGCCGTTCGTGTACACCAGTGTCGGCGACAACGGCGGATTGAACGTGACGTGCGGCATCACCGTGTCCCAGTTCATCGGCGCGTTAAAGTGAATGATGAACGGGGTATAAGGCTGCGCGTTCTCCTCCCCGTTGCGCGGTTCCGTGCTGACGATCTTGGGCAGAGGCACCGTCGTAAACAACGAGGTATACGTTTCCTGCATGCCGCTACCGCCCGCTTCACTCGTCAGGCCCGCGCTCACTTTCACGACATAGGCCGTATTGAATCCGAGGCGCGCGGTCGGCGAGACCGTCAACGTTTCACTCAAGACCGTCATGTTCAGCGTGGCAGGTTGGCCTTCAGATGAAGTGAGCGTGACGTGCTCTCTGGCCGACTCCAAGCTGATCGGCTGGTTGAACTGCACCACAATCGGCGTCTCAATCCCAACCAGGCCCGCGCCATTGTTTGGCGTGATGTAGACCACCTTGGGCGGCGTCACACCAAACTGCCACTGGTAGTCACCCTGCAAGGGATTACCATCCGTATCGAGTAGCGCCTTGCCGCCCGGGTTCGCTTCGACAGTCGCATTGATGACCACACCACCGGGCAAGGGCCGCGCGGGTGTGAACACATACACCGACGTATTGAGCCATTCACCCCGGCCCTCAACGGCCTGACCGTCGATGTTGAGTTTCACGGGCTGCGGGAAACTTTCCAGCGCGGCCAGGTTCGTCAACGGCACGACGGGGCGATTAAAGATCACGGTGATCTTGGTCGCCGCTTCGGCGTCGCTAGTCCCCTGCGCAGGCATGACCTGCGCCACTTCCAGGAATCCGGCGGTGGCGAAACGGAATTGATAGGCTTGATTAAGCGGCGCGCCGTTGGCGTCCTTGGCGCGTTGATCGACCACCACGTCATAGAGGCCCGCACGCGCGAGTTTCTCGGCCGGGGTAAAGACTACGGTGCGGTCATCTTTCCAATTAAACGTGCCTTTCGTTTCAGGATAAACCTGGAAGGCACTTTCCACCGCCGATCGATCCATGGCGCGATCGAAGATCAGTTGAATGCCGCCGTCGGGCGCAGCTTCCTGCCCCGCGACCGGATTCTGATCGATCACTTGCGGCGACTGCACATCCTCCGGCACCGGCGTGTAGCCAGGCCGCGGCTTGGTGGGGATGGGCGTAGGCAGCAGCGTGGCCGTGGCCGTCGGGATGATGAATGGCACCTGGGCAACCCGCGTGACCCCGATCGGGGGCAAGGGACTTGCAGGCCCTACGGGTGTGGCAGGAAGTGGACCGGGACCGGGGGAACCACAGGCGGATAATACAGCGAAGACAAGGAAGGCAATACCAGCGGTCAACAGCAGGCGAGAAGGTTTCATGCTATTCTCCTGTAGCGCGAGTGCGCCATATATGGCGCGGTCACTCGCGCCGGCAAGTTGGCAACTTGCCTTACACACAAATTAGGCTATGGTTAAGACGGTGGAAATGGGTAAAAAGTTCCACAC
>JAUQXC010000386.1 GCA_030834825.1 Thermoflexales bacterium | reverse complement strand
GGGCCGGCAGCGCCGTATCGATGATGCGGTGCCAACGCAGATCGGCCGACAGCGGGGGCAGATCAAAGTTGAGCGCTTCCCAGTAGGCGTTGAGAATGATGTGCAAGTGATCGCCGCCTAGCACATCGTGCAGCGAGAAGGCCAGGCTGTGCGAAGCGTCGCTCCAATCAGGTTGTGCCAGCCGCACGCCATGCCAGGTGAGGGTAGAGCCGTCATGCTGGGGAGCATCGGTCCAGAAACGCTCGCGCTGAAACAGCAGCCGGCTTTGCGTGAACGCGATCAACTCGCGCACAAAGCGCAAGAGATCGGCGTGCCGCTCCAGGCTGTTCCAGTCGAACCAGTTTGTCTCGTTATCCTGACAGTAGGGGTTGTTGTTGCCCTGCTGGGTGCGGCGCACTTCGTCGCCCATCAACAGCATGGGGGTGCCTTGCGAGAGGAACAACAGCGCGAGCAGGTTTTTGATTTGCCGCCGGCGTAGTGCTTCAACCTCAGGCTCGCTGGTCGGGCCTTCCAGGCCACAGTTCCAACTGAAATTAGCCTCAGGACCATCGGCGTTGCCATGCCCATTGGCTTCGTTGTGCTTGAAGGTATAGGCCACCAGATCGTTGAGTGTGAAGCCATCGTGGCAGGTGACAAAATTGATGCTGCGGTTCGGCTCCCGATCGGGCTGCGGATACAGATCGGGACTGCCCGTGATCCGTGCGGCGAGTTTCCGCACCAGCCCGCCGTCGCTCTTTACGAAGCGCCGCACATCGTCGCGGAACTGCCCGTTCCACTCGGCCCAGCGATGCCCTACGAACGAGCCAACCTGATACAACCCGGCCGCGTCCCAGGCCTCGGCAATGATCTTGGTTCCCGCCAGAATCGGATCGGATTCGATCGTCCACAGCGTCTGCGGGCTTTTCAAAGGCTGACCCCATTCATCGCGCGAGAGCACGGCCGCGAGATCGAAACGGAAGCCGTCGACGTGCATCTCTTCCACCCAGTAGCGCAGGCAGTCGATGATCAGCCGCCGCACGATGGAGTGATTGCCATTCAACGTGTTACCACAGCCGGTGTAATTGGCGTAACGCGCCTGATCGGCTTCCAGCATGTAATAAGCGCGATTCTCCAATCCCCGGAAAGACAGGGTGGGGCCGTACTCGTCGCTTTCGGCCGTGTGATTGAAGACCACGTCGAGCATGACTTCCAGCCCGGCGCGATGACACGCTTTGACCATGTCGCGGAATTCGTCGATGGGGCCGAGCGGATCGAGCGGGCGCGAGCAGTAACCCCGGTGTGGGGCAAAGAACCCGACGGGGTTGTAGCCCCAGTAGTTCTTTAACGGCGGTGGCACATCCTGCTCGTCAAATTGCTGTACCGGCAGCAGTTCAATCGTGGTCACACCCAGGCTCTTAAGATAGGGGATTTTTTCGATCAGCCCCAGATAAGTTCCCGGCCGGCCGACCCCCGACGTGGAATGTTTAGTGAAGCCGCCGACATGCAGTTCATAGATCACCGTGCCGGAGTAGGGGTATTTCAGCGGGGCGTCACCCTCCCAGGCGTAGGCTTGGGGATCGACGACGACGCTCTTCATGGCGCGGGCACAATTATCGCCGGGCCGCGCGGCTGCCTGACGATCGTATTTATCGCTCAGCATGACGCCGCGCCCGTAAGGATCGAGCAGCACTTTGCCGGGATCGAAACGAAACCCTTCGTGCGGTTGAAACGGTCCGTAGGCGCGATAGCCGTAGAGCTGCCCGAGGCGCACCCCCGGCACGAAGACGTGCCAGTAATAGAAAGTTTTGTTACGCAAGGGGTCGAGTTGAATGATGCGCGTGGGGCGTGAGGCGTCGATGTCGTCGAAAAACAGCAGCTCAAGCGCCGTGCAATTTTTGGAGAAGACGCAGAAGTTTACCCCGTCGGGATGAACTGTTGTACCGATGGGCGAGCTGCGACCGGGCAGGGTATCGGTGGGCATGAGGAACCTCCTGTCAGTTTCAGTATAGCACGTGTTTTTTGCAAACAAATTCACTAATCTATTTTTATCTTGACAATGCTCATCCCGAGAGCGTATACTGACTAAGAGTCATAGAGTGACTACCAGTCATGACGCGGGGTGTTAGTTGTATGACGCAAAGCGGCAACTCTAACGGTCAGCTACGGGGCACAGCCTCTCGCCGGGAGCGTGAGCGGGCGCAGCGCCGCGACGACATTCTGCGGGCCGCCCGCGAAGTCTTTTTTCAACGCGGTTTCCATGCGGTGACGGTCGATGACATTGCCGTCGCTGCCGAAGTGGGCAAGGGTACGGTCTATTTGTATTTCAATACGAAAGAGACCATCCTGGCCCATTTGCTTTTAGAGGGGCTGGACAGGCTGGTCGCTGATCTCAAGATCGCTTATGCGTTCGATGAGGCGTGGGATGCCCACACCCGCTTGCATCGGGGCGCAATCGCTTACCTCAAGTTCTTCCAAAACAACCCTGAGTATTACCGCTTGATCATGGCCTTCGATCGCGGCCAGTTTCAAGCCGCGATCGATCCAGCTGTCTATCAGGAAGTGCTGACGCGCAGTTTGGACGGCATTGAATGGTTGGAGCGCGCCGTGAAGCAGGCGCAGGTCGAAGGGCTGATCACAATTGAGAATCCACGTGAAGCCGCCGGGGTGTTGTGGGCCGGGTTGAACGGTGTGCTGGTGCTGCTCAGTCATCCGCTGCGGGCGGAGATCGTCGCCACCGATCTGGATTCGCTGTACGGGACGATGACGGAGGTGTTAATCAGCGGGTTGGGGAAGTAGCAGGAGGCAAGAGGGAGGAGGCAGGACGCAAGAATCTAATCCGCTTCCGAGGGTCGTCTGACATCCGTTGATCTTCCGTTATCTCAAGACTTTGGAGGATCGTAGATTGCCGGAGTCAAGAGAACCGTGAAAAGCGGATTAATTGCAGCGAACGATGACTCAAGTGTTGATCGATGGATTAAGAAAGAAGACGACACAAATGAAACGCAGATTGCCTTTTGCCCTGGCCCTGGTTGTAGTCGGATTGCTTGTCGCATGTTCCTTCTTCGGCCAGCGGGTAACGATTGCCGAGAACGAACGCGGTGTTGTGGCGGATGAGCAAGGTGAGTTGCAGATTCTAGCTCCCGGCGCTCATACGCTAAGCCCATTCATGCAATCGGTTGAAGTCTACTCTCTCGCTGATCAGACCTACACCATGAAGGGACAACCGGAGACCGATGGTGTAGTTATAGGGAATGATGCAATTGAGACACGTTCCAAGGATGGGCGCCAGTTGTGGATCGATGCCGCGGTAACTTTTCGTTTCGTCGAATCGAAATTGATTGATGTGCGCAGGACATGGCAAACCCCTGATCGGTTTTTGAAGGGTTTCATTCGCCCGACGACTCGCAACGTAATCTACAACACGGCCGGCCAGTTTAACTATGAAGAGGTCGTTTCGTCGAAGCGCAGCGAAGTTGAGGAAGTCATTCGCCAGAAACTCGCCGAAGAATTTTCT
>JAUQXC010000385.1 GCA_030834825.1 Thermoflexales bacterium | reverse complement strand
CTCAATGCGATTGGGGTCCGTGATGTTGTTGAGCGCAATCAGCGTCGTCAGCGATATGCCGAAGCGCCTAGCAATCTTGCTCAATGTATCACCCTTGACTACCGTGTATGTCCCCGAAGCAGGAATGGACAACGTGCCGCTGACCGGCTGTGTGCTTGTCGTCGAGATGACGGGCTTGGTCGTCGTCGTCGCCGGCGCCGAAACTGTCCGAGTGACAATCACCGACTGCGTAATAAGCGCCGTATAGACGATGCCGTCCGTACCGGTGATCTGGCGTGTGGTGGTGATGATCTTGGTCGAGGTGACCACGCGGGTCGATCGAGCAGGTGCCGGTGCTTGGGTGGTCTTGGTCGGCTGCACCACGTTCAGACTGGCTTCATCCGCGTACACATCCACGTGCTGCAACGCCAGATCCGGCCTCGACTTGGTCCACACCGAAACGACATTGTTCCGCGCCACGGCTTCCACCACAAATTGGCTAAATCGATCAAAGCTCTCGGCCGGCGGGGTCCAGATGATGTTGGAACTCCAGGGATCGTTGCCACCCGTCGGATCGATGCCCACTTGCAAGTTCATATGCTGGTTATAATCAGACTTCTTGGGATCATTGCTGCCGGTTGACCAGGCTTCCATGTAGATGCTAAAACGCAATTGATCGCCCGGCTTTACCCCGGCGACGACCTGATACAGCCCCGCTTCATGAACCGAGTAAAAAGTGAAATACTTCTGCGAATTGTCACCGGCGACTTTGCGGGACGGGCCGGTTTCTTGGGGGCCGCCCAGGGTGTCGCGATATTCGGGATTATGCCACGCCTTGCAGTCAGGCGGAGTCCGCTTCCAATCCGGGCAAAAGTGCGGATAAGTGTTGAAGAAGTTGGGATCATCGAAGTTGTTGTTGGGCTGCTGCCACCAGGCCGACCAACCGGCAGGCACTTGCGTCGTTTCCCACTGTTTGATGGTGCCGACTTCGTCGTTGTAATCGGCCGGGCACGGAACCTGTACCCAATGGGGGCCATTGCGCATGGAGCATTGCTTGACGTACTTGCCTTCCATGCCGGGATTGGTCAACAGGTTTGGCCCATCAGCCCGGGGCTGGGTTTGAGAACCATCGTCGGCCACACTGTTTGAAGCAAAAGCCCCACTGAGGGGCAACATCGCGAAGAACACAGCCGTCAAAATCATTACGGCCCAAAATCGCTTGGATAACATCTTACTCTCTCCTGATTGGTGTTGTAACATCCTGAAACGGGGTCAATGTCCGAGCAATTGTACCGAGTTCCTTGGGACCGTCAATATCAAATAAGAACCTACGTTCTGATCAACCTGCACTCAAGCGAGGTCGCCTAGTTACAACACGGATATCACACAGGCCGAGATCGATGGAGCACTCGCGTATCTTGAATCGGGGTTGACGACCTACTTCGTCGACACGTCACAAACAGTCCGGCCCAGCACGCTGTCGCCTTCGATCGCTCACGACGTGCTGGGCCGGCTGCCTTGATGGAACACGAAGCAATCCCCCTACAGGCGGGGACTCTGTGCATCGCATGTGCAGGTGGCCTCCTGTCCACTTCCATCACTAATCATTCAGGTGCAGTTGCAATTTGCTCCGTCGGTCGTCGATGATATATCCTCACTCTCCGGCACCAACGGCGTATAGCGGGCGTGAATCGCATGCAACTCCCGCGTATCCCAGCGGCCGTAGAACTCGTAGGTCGTCTGGACCTGACTATGGCCCAGCACGTGCGCCACGTCGCAGATGCCGGCGTGTTGCTGCAGAGCGTGCCGCGCCCAACATGTCGAAAGGCGGGTGGGTTGTGACACCACGTTTTCCAGGTCGTTGACTTCCGAAAATGCTTATTGTCGGAAGTTAGACTGGGCACGTTGATCAGGCGAAGACTTCAGGGAAGCGGATGTTCCCGCGGGAACATCCGCTGGAACGGAGCTGAAGGATGGATGGGTTGGCGTATAGAGGCGAACAAGATACCGCTGACAGGAAAGGATCTTGGATGCGCTCTCACTGGAGGGTAACTTGGAGGCTTGCGAGTTGAGCCACGAATCCTCTTCAGCCGCCAGGATGTGCCGCCGTGTGAACTGGGTCAACAAAAATTCCCGAAGGAGACAAACCGTGATCTCCAGTCGGGAAAGGGCTGGGGCGTTCAGACCAGGCCCTGGACTCAACCTTGACTCCAGAGCAGGGATAACCCTACCGCGCCAATGAATTTTTAACCCGTCGCCCCCTTTTGAATACTCTCGCCGTACTGATCTTCAGACCTGGGACAATCAGGTTGGTCAGGCTGTAGAGGCAGTTGCCCACCCCTTCGTTCATCGAGCTGGTCGTGCGTCAATGCTCGCGCGGCGGGCGCGTGAAACCTAGCTCCGACCACATATTGTCCTGAGCCGGACGGCGCTTTTGGACGGTCATCAGGAAGCTGTCGAGGACGCCGATGATCACACTTGCGGCAGTGCGTCGCGCCTCATCCGACACACCATTCCAAACGTCCCGAAGAGTTCCCAGTAGGTCGTTCGCCTTCAGCTTGTGCTCCGGGGTTACTGCAGATGGGTCCGTTGGGTAGGTCGCCAACGCATCCTCGACTCGTCCCCGTGCAGACTCCAGGGTTGGCAGTGGCAGCTGCATGGTTGCTCTATTCTGCACGCCTTGGGGGTCGACAATATCGGTTCTGTTCCACTTGGCCGCCGCTTTGAAGAAGCGCGAACTTGCGCTACCCGCATTGGCGAGGGTAAGCTTCGTCGGATCGAGGACCGCGTGACCATTATCCATCTTCCAGCCCCACTTCACTGATCCCAAGAAGGTGTTTTGCTCGTTGTGCAATGCTGCGACCTCAAACTCCATTCCGCCCGTTACGGTCGCCCTTCGCACACTCGGCCTTACCCCCTGAATCCGCGTGCTAACATTCGGTTCATCATTGAGCGCCGCGTGTGTCCACTTCCCGACTTCCCGCTGGCCCTTCTTCGCCGAGCGGACGGAAGCAATGTCAGCTCGCTTCGCCATCGAAGTGCCCGTTTCAAGCGGTGTGCCCGGGCCCATGCGCTGCTCTGTATAGCGCGGATCGAGATTGCGGATATTTTGTCCTGAGTGGCTGAGCACCTCCTGATCGATGCCGGTGCCGACATCATCCGACCCAACGCCAGGCTCGTTGACACGCAAAGTCCGATTGCCCAGCTGCGACGTTATGGGTGCGACCGTGATATCTTGAAGTCCATCCAACCGCTTCGTCGTGTCTTTTACCGTTTGGACGAGGCTGATCGTGTCGCCTTCGTCACCCACGTTATCATCTGGATCAAACCGCAGCCTTATCTCTGCGCCTTTGCCGTCGTCGCTGTCGGTTGCCTTGTAGTAGCCCTCGATGCTGTCGAACTTACCTCCAGAAACGGTCACGGGTGTGCGCTGGATGACGCCAGCCGAGGATAGTCGCACGAACGGGGCAGAAACCCGGTTGCTTTTCGCTTGGAGGGTGCGAGCACCAATGGATGACGATGGGATTGCCGTCGCGAGGGGTTGCGAGACTGGTTCTTTCGATTGAGGCGCTTGCCTCACTGCGCTATTCTGCTGCACCACATGCGTTAACTCATGCGCCAGGAGTTGCTTTCCCGCGCTGGACTCTACGTCTGCTTTGCCCTCACCCAAATAAATATCCTGTCCACGGGTAAACGCCTGCGCGCTAATTTCACGGTTCAACTGAACTGCTTCACTCCCGGCATGCAGGCGCACGCCACCAAAGTCTGCCCCAAAGCGTGGCTCCATGAAATCACGCATGGGCTGGGGCAAGGAACTACCGCCCCCACGTGTGGCCGCCAGACGGCTTTCAAAATCTGCATCAGGCGAAAAGGCTCCTCCGTCCACCATAGATTTCGCCTGTAGCTCGTCTTCATCTTCAGAGGCACGTTGCACCAGCGGCGTAATTGTGGCGGCCAGCGGCTTGGCTTGAATTTCCTCTTCATCTTCCGCGAAACGCTGTACTGTAGAAACGTGATCGGGCGCTGACATGACTTGGCTAGCGACACGATCCGCCTCTTGCTCATAGGGATCATGGGCCGGGCCCACTTGGAGCTTGGCTTGAATCAAGTGCGTCACAGCTTGATTGCCACATTTGCGTTGGAGCGTCAAAATCTCAGTGGGGCGAGCGGTTCGCGGATCAGCCGCCACTTGCTGGAGATCGACTGTGGAGAGTGCGTTTGTGGGGGCCGCTTTCTGTGCCGTGGGAGGTGTTACCACATGCTTCTTGGTCTTCTCTTCCTTGGAAGAGGAGTGGGAGGTCGTCGGAGTTCGAGTAGGCATTGGGCTCCTCCTATATAAAAGGCGAGTGAGCACTTAAGAAATGGGTTGCCGACGTTCGTTAGGCGGAACGCTTAGTCATGCGCTTTACCGACTAAGCGAGCCTATTGTGTATCTATTCTAACCGCATCTCGTTTGCACTCTGTTTGAAAAACCCTAGCTGATCAAGCCGAGTAGGCAGGTACATGATTGTCGGATCTGGTTAGGTCAGACAGAGGGCGTGGAGCTTGACTGCCGACTCATGCCGGAATTTCTATAGTTCCTCCTGGGCTTCGTCTCGCTTGATCACTGCATACTTCACCTGCCGACTCAGCCGCCGAATCTGGCCCGGCCAATCGGGGGCGGAGGTCGGCGATCTGCTTTTCCAGGCGAGTCACTTTCATTTGCAGGCGCACGGCGATTTGCAAGGGTTGCGTGATGGACAATTGATTACCTTGCCCACAAACTGCCGAGCCATATAAATCTGCGGGCAGAGGCCGAAAACACCGGAGAGGGTATCGCGTCAGAAGAAACGGATAAGTCGTTCAAGTATTTTGCGCAAACCGCCGATGGTCGGCAGAGCAAAAAGCGGCCCGGCCTGGGGCTTGTTATCAGTCAGAATATGCCATAATTATAGGTAGAGCGATCACTTCTTCAAGCCGCGCGGGTGGAGGCGTGTGCCGATCAACAAGCCGCCGATCTTGAAGCGCGCGCCAATGGTATAGCACCGCGGCAGCGCTGTGTAAACGCGCCATCAAAGATGCCGATTCGGATAATCATCGACAGTTGTTAGAACTGTTGGGGTTGTAAAACGTAGACAGGCGTGATGACGGGCCTCGCAGAACTTGCGTCACACTGATCCGCGAGGCCCACTCTAGTCGGAGGCCAGTATGGCACCCAGAAAAAAAGATAAAGCGAAAGCAGCGGTGGGAACGCGCCCAGCCAGGTCCATCAAGGCGCCGGCGATCGCCGGAAAAGCAACCGAGGGGCAAGGGGCGGCAGAAAAACTTGCTACCGGTTTCCCTATCGTCGGCATCGGTGCTTCAGCGGGCGGGCTGGAGGCGCTGGAATTATTCCTCGCGCATGTGCCCGAAGGCAGCGGCCTGGCGTTTGTGATCGTTCAACATCTCGACCCAACGCGCAAGGGCATCATAGTAGAACTGCTTCAGCGTGGGACACACATGCGGGTTTTTCAGGTTAAGGATCGAATGCGGGTCGAAGCGAACTGCGTGTATGTCATCCCGCCCAATAAGGATATGTCCATCCTGCACGGCGTGCTCCATCTGCTTGATCCGATCGCGCCACGCGGCTTACGCCTACCGATTGATTTCTTCTTCCGTGCGCTGGCCGACGACCAGCAGGAGCACAGCATCGGCGTGATCCTTTCGGGCATGGGCTCGGATGGCACGCTGGGGCTGCGCGCCATCAAGGAAAAAGCGGGCGTGGTCTTTGTGCAGGACCCGGCCTCGGCCAAATTCGACGGCATGCCGCGCAGCGCCATTAACGCCGGACTGGCCGATGTGGTCGCTCCGGTGGAGATCCTGCCGGGTAAAATTGTCGCCTTTCTCCAGCATGTGCCGCTCATCACCCAACCCGGTCGCACCGACGAAGACATCGCTCAAAGCGCTCTTGATAAAGTGGTGATCTTGTTGCGACAGCACACCGGCCACGACTTTTCGCTGTACAAAAAAAGCACGGTCTATCGCCGCATCGAGCGGCGTATGGGGCTGCACCAAATTGACAAGATTGCCAACTATGTGCGCTTTTTGCAGGAGAATTCGCGGGAGGTGGAAGCGCTGTTCCGCGAGTTGTTGATCGGCGTGACGAGTTTTTTCCGCGACCCGGACGCGTGGGAGCAGTTGAAAGCCGACATCCTGCCGACGCTGGTGGCCGGGCAATCAGCCAATCGAGCCTTACGGGCTTGGATCCCCGCGTGTGCGACTGGTGAGGAAGCCTATTCCCTGGCGATTCTGTTCAAAGAGACGCTGGAAGAATTCAAGCCCGCGAAAAAAATCACGCTGCAGATCTTCGCCACCGATCTCGATCAGCAAGCCATCGAGAAAGCGCGCGAGGGCGTGTTCCCGCCTAACATCGCCGCCGACGTTTCGGCGCAGCGACTGGATCGCTTCTTCATTAAGGTGGAGCACGGCTATCAAGTCGCCCAGTCCATCCGTGAGATGATCATCTTTGCCCCGCAGAACATTATCATGGATCCGCCCTTTACCAAACTAGACCTACTGAGTTGCCGCAACTTGCTCATCTACCTGACGCCGGAATTGCAGAAGAAACTCCTGCCACTCTTTCATTACGGCCTGAACCCAGGCGGCTGTTTGTTTTTGGGAAGCGCCGAGTCCATTGGTCTCTTTACTAACTTGTTCGCGCCGTTGGCAGGAAAATCGCGACTGTACCGGCGGCTGGAATCGACGCAGCCGATCGAATTTCCGTCCACTTCTCTTCTTGCACCGCCCAGTACGCCAACCCAGCCGCTGAAACCAACGGCCAACTTGCAGGCGCTGGCCGACCAATTGCTTTTGCAAACCTATTCCCCTGCTGCGGTACTAGCTGACGACAAAGGCGAAATTCTGTATATCAGCGGACACACGGGTAAATATCTGGAACCAGCGGCGGGCAAAGCCAACTTGAACCTCTTTGCCATGGCGCGCGAAGGTCTGCGCTACGAACTGACGGCCGCTTTCAAAAAAGCGCTGCGCCAACAAGAGACCATCCTGCTCACGAACATCGTGGTGGGCACGAATGGCGGAAAGCAGATCGTGAATGTCACGCTCCAGCCCCTTGGTGCACCGATCGCCCTAGACCGAATGGTGCTGATCGTCTTTACGGATGTGGCTGCGGCCCCCCCAACAAAAACGACCGGCAAGCCGCGTCGGGCCACGGCCCACCTGGCGGAACTTGAACGGGAAATCGAACACGCCCGCCAGGAAGCGCAAAGCGTGCGTGAAGAGATGCAGACCTCGCAAGAGGAACTCAAATCTGCCAACGAGGAGCTGCAATCTACCAATGAGGAATTGCAGTCCACCAACGAAGAGTTGACCACATCCAAGGAAGAAATGCAATCGATGAACGAAGAATTACATACCCTCAACCAGGAACTGCAAACCCGGCTGGATGAACTCTCGCGCACGAACAACGACATGAAGAATTTGTTGGACAGCACCGACATCGCCACATTGTTTCTGGATAATAGCCTGTGCGTGCGGCGCTTCACCAGTGAGACGAGCAAGATCACCAATTTGATTCCCGGCGATGTCGGGCGGCCGATCACCGATATCGCCTCGGCTTTGCTCTACCCGGAGCTGGCCGAAGACGTGCGCCAGGTTCTGCGGACGCTGGTCAAAGTGGAGCGACAGATTGCCACTTCCGGCGGGAATTGGTTCGCGGCGCGTATCCTGCCGTACCGCACTAGCGAGAATATGATTGACGGAGTGGTGATTACCTTTATCGACATGACCGTTTCCAAGAAGTTGGAAGCAGAATTGCGCGCCACCGAAGCGCGCATGCGCGAGATGCTGGATCAGAAGCCGTAAAAGGATCAGGCCATGAAACAGAAACCCGATAACTCGCGAAGAGCCGAACTGCGCCGCCAGGCGGAAGCAAAACTGATCGAGCGCAAGAAAAGAACCGGGCCGCTGCCCGCCACGGAGTCCGATGCCCGGCGTCTCGTCCACGAACTGCAAGTGCATCAAATCGAATTGGAGATGCAGAACGAGGAACTGATGGAATCCCGCGCGCAAGTGGAGGCGGGGCTGCGCCAGTACACCGATCTATACGACTTTGCCCCCGTAGGCTATTTTACGCTGGCGCGGGACGGCGCGATCCAGCAGGTCAATCTGTCCGGGGCGAACCTGCTGGGCGTCGAGCGCAGTAAACTGATCAATCGGCGCTTCGGTGTTTTTGTATCTCCCAAGTCTCGCCTGGCCTTCACCGCTTTTCTTGAAAAAGTACTTTCAGGTGGCGCTGAAAAGGGAACCTGCGAAGTCGAATTGCTGAAAGACAAAACCGAACCGTTTTGGGCACATATTGAAGGTGTCGGCGATGCTTCGCGTGGGCAGGGTGAAATGTGCCGGGCTGTAGTCAGCAACATCACCGACCGCAAGCGAATGGAAGAAGCTTTGCGTAAGGCGCGCGATGAATTAGAGGTGCGTGTTAAGGAACGGACACTCGATCTGGTCAAGGCCAATGAGGAATTGCAGATTGAGATCGCTAGTCGGGAACACGCGCAAGCGGCCCGCCGAGAAACCGAGGCGATGTTTCGCACATTAGCAGAGACGACGTCGGCGGCTATTTTCATCACACACGGTTTTCAGATTCTCTATGCCAATCCGGCAGCGACTACCATCACGGGTTATGCGAGTGACGAATTGAGGGACATGCCGATCTGGGCGATTGCTCATCCCACCTATCAAGAACTGCTGCGGCAATACGGCGTTGCAAATCAGTGGTTGGATAACCTCCCCAGCCGATATGAACTCAAGCTGGTGACCAAGGACGGCGAAGAACGCTGGCTGGACATTACTGCGGGCAGCATTCAGTTTGAGGGGCAGTCCGCCTCGATCATAACCGCTTTCGATATTACCGAGCGTGATCGCGTTGAACGGGCCTTGCAAAAAGCCAAGCAAAATCTGGAAGTCAGAGTTGCCGAACGCACCGCCGAGTTGCAACGGGCGAACGTCGAACTTCAAGCGCGCAATGAAGCATTGGATGCCTTTGCCCACACCGTGGCGCATGACCTCACGAACCCAGTCCATCTGATCGTCGCCGGTGCCGAAACACTTGCAGAATATTACACTACTATGACCGGTGACCAATGGCAGCAGTCTTTGGAGGCTATGGCGCGGAGTGGGCGCAAGCTGGCCACGATCATTCGCGAGTTGCTGTTACTGGCTGAACTGCACAAGGCGGAAGTGGAGACCATGCGGCTGGACATGGCGAGCATCGTGGCCGAGAGCGTCAACCGTCTGGCCAAGAGTATCAAGGATTCTCGAGCTGAGATCGTACTGTTGGATGCGCCCGCATGGCCGGTGGCGTTGGGTCATGGCCCGTGGGTGGAAGAGGTCTGGGCTAACTATCTCAGCAATGCGCTCAAATATGGCGGGCTTACGGCTGCGCCGCGCATCGAATTGGGTGGCGAGCTGCAAGCCGATGGCATGGTGCGCTTTTGGGTGCATGATGACGGCCCCGGCCTCACACCCGAAGCCCAGTCTCGCCTATTCATGCCTTTCACACAGCTTAACCAGGTTCGATCGAGTGGGCACGGGTTGGGGCTTTCGATTGTGCAGCGAATCATAGAAAAACTGGATGGACAGGTGGGCGTGAAGAGCCAAATGGGCGAAGGCAGCACGTTTTACTTTACCTTGCCTTCGGCCAGGTAGCGCAGAAATTCGTGGGCGATGATAAGCTAAGTCGTCATCGCTCACGCTTTCACTTGAGAAGCACGCCTGACCGCTATCGATGTTACCGTTACCAAGAAGTTGGAAGCGGAATTGCGTGTCACCGAAGCGCGCTTGCAGGAAGCCGCCCACCTGCAACAGTTGATTGAAGACCTGCTCCGTATTTCGCAACTGGAGGCCGCCCGGCTGCCGCTGGTGCCGATCGACGTGAATCAATGGTTGGCTCAACTCGTGATCGTTCGATCGGAACTGGCCCGAGAACGGGGCCTGCAGATCGAAAGCCCGCTGACCCCCGATCTGCTCAGGGCGGCCGCCAATTCGACTTTGCTGATGCCGGCTTTGTCCAACTGAAGGTCACGTCAATCGCCTCAAGCAGATCAAACGGCAAATGTATGGCCGCGGTAAACTGGATCTGCTCAAGCGTCGGATCGTGCACCGCGATGCCGGTCCGCCACCTTGATCATCAAAAGTGCGGGAGAACCCAATGTCACGGACGAGATTATCAAGCAGTACATTGAGTCGCAAGGTGAAAACCTACCTTCGGATGATACCGATTTCCGGGTGGGAGAACTTTAGGCGCGTTTCACGCGCGCGTTCAAGCCACCCGCTTTAGCGGGTGGTAATTGACTTTGATCTCCGTGACTTATAGGGAACATGCAGCAGCTCGACGGTCGCACGCTTCACTTTCTCGGGGCGGCGATCGTAGCGCTGTGTCGTCGTGACGTTGGCGTGCCCAGCCAGCTTCTGAACGGTGCTAATGTCGGCGCCGGCTTCGAGTAGATCGCCGACGAACGTACGTCTGAAATCATGCGTGCTGATATGATTGACGCCGGCCTGGTCGGCACGCTTGATCACGGCGTTGTAAATCGCTTGCGGGGACATCCGTCCTTTGATGGTCACCTTGCCCGACTTATTGACCGGGCAGAACAGCGCGCCGGATTTTGATCCGCGCACGCGCAGCCAGTCGGCCAGGGCGTTGCGCACATCCTCAGTGAGTGGTAATTCGCGCTGCTTGTTGCCCTTGCCTTTCACGAGCAAGGTCTGGTTGATCTGATCGTAGTTGTCGATAGTCAACGCGCAGATCTCCGCGCGCCGCAGGCCACCGGCTCTCAGTAATACGACCAAGGTGCCATCACGCGCGCCAGCGGCCGTTTCATCATCGGCACAGACCTGAAGCATGGCCTCGATCTCGGCTTCGGTCAATGCGCGGCCGGCTGGGAGTGCCTCTCCCTTGACAGCCTCTACGGTCTTGATGAGTTGGTAATCGTCTGCACTGATATAGCCTAACTTCCACGCCTGTTTCATCACGCCGCGCACGGCGCTTAACATCTTATTAGCCGTGGCGGGTGCATACTCTTCTTTAAGCCGTGAGCGCAGGGCCTCGACGTGCTGATAACGCAATGCGCGCCAATCGAGCAGTTTGGCGCTCGTGATGCGTCCGTTGGTCAGTTTAGAGGCGATGCCATCCAGAGCCGAGAGCATGGTCACGCGTCCAGACCTGGACAGTCCACCCAGGTAGACCGCCGCCGGATTGCGATCGATGGGCAGATTCGCTGGGCCGGCTAAAGTGTGGGTGTTCGTGGTAATCAACTGTGTCATGGCAACCTCTTTTATATAGTCAACTTTTCAGAACTACCATTCTATAAAGTAATAATGAGCATGCCTATTCGACTACTCAATCATCAGTCGCCTTGTCGGAACTTCAGATTCTAGAAGGAAATCTTAGCCCCATGACGATCGACTTAATCGTAAGCGCCATCGCGGTCGCTCTCCAGCAGATCTCGCTCTGGCTCGATCCAGCGCTCACAGCGCCGGCAGTACATGGATTCGCAGGAATCGAATACGTGTCGACCACCCAGGGCGCATGCTAGCCGGCCACGCTGTTGAGCCAGCCATTCCTCCCAGCGCCACAATGAATAACGGAGATCGTCCAGTAAATACGCCAGCCGGGAATTGGCCCAATCCAGGCTGAGCGCTTCACGCAGCGTAA
>JAUQXC010000384.1 GCA_030834825.1 Thermoflexales bacterium | reverse complement strand
TGACCGAAGCATTCTCTAAAAAGCCGATCGATGTCCTGCGGGGTGGACACTTGCTCCTGCACCAAATACGCTGCTTCATTGACGGTGAGCATCAACACGCGATTGGAGACGAAGCCGGGTGCATCATTGACCACGATACACTCCTTGCCCATGCTGGCCAGGAAGGCTTTGGCGGTTTCGATGGTCGTGTCGGACGTGTGATAGCCGCGAATGACTTCCACCATCGATTTCTGCGGCACCGGATTCATGAAATGCATGCCGATGACGCGATCGGGCCGTTGGGTCGCGGCGCTGAGGCGCGTAATCGGGAAGCAGGAGGTATCGGCTGCGAAGACACAGCGCTCGGGGCAGACAGCGTCGAGTCGGGCATACACTGGTTGCTTCACTTCCCATTTTTCCGTGACGTTCTCCACCACAAAGTCGGCATCTTGTAGTCCGGCATAGTCAGTAGTGAGAGTGACGCGAGCCAGGATCTCATCTACGCTGCCCTGCGGCGCGTTACCCGGCGTAGCTGACTTATCGAGCATCCGCGCCAACCGCAGGTTATTGCGGATAGCGGCCTTGGCCTTAGCCAGGATCTGATCCGATACATCCAGCAGAATCACTTGATGCTGCGTCTGGGCCAAGTTTTGGGCCACACCCACACCCATGACGCCGGCGCCAATGACACCTACCAGCTCAAAGTTCACGTTGCACCTCTGAAGAAAGAATAGAATGGTTTAGTTTGCTCTCATGGGCACTATTGCATACTTAACGCTAATCGTCTCGTTGCCCCATCTTTGTAAACGGTTCTTCAGACTTATTTCTAGTTGCGTGCCACGCTGACGTTGGAATACGAGTACAACTTCGAAAGTATGGATCGGCGGTTGAAAGGCAGCGGAAATGGACAGTTGGGCAAAATGAAGGTATGCCAAGCCGGCACCCTTTTGGCGTATGCCAATACCGCCACGCACGTGTAGACGTTGATCAACAGTGAATTGTACTTGTACGAAGTGCACACTTGTGGTAGTTGAATCCTACTAAGAAAGGATGGTGAGAGTGCTTTCATTGTCACTTAGAGTTTATCCGTAAATCAGTTCTGGGTAGCCATTCGCCAGAGCACTAAGGCTGAGGCAAACTGAATGAAGGCCAACCAATTGTTCGCTTTCTTCGCCCAGCGTGTTCGCAAACTGCGAAAATCGTTTTGCCACGAGAGCGTTCGCTCAACGACCCACTATCGTGCAGGATACCGCTTCTGCGGTGGAATTTCAGTGACGTCTACGCCGCGGCGCCCGATGTGGACATGATAGTGGCGGTCGTGTACGCCTTGCCGGATATCGGCGTAATCATAGCCTTTATCCGCACACAGATGATGCACACGATACTGACGGCGCGGCCGCGCTATCACCAACTGATCCAGGACTTCAAGGGCACACCGTTTATCATGGACTTCCGCACCCGACACAACAATCGCCAGCGGCGCACCGCGATCATCGACCAAGATGTGTCGCTTCGAACCCAACTTGCCGCAACAACAAGCGAAAGAGCCGTTCAAACACGCCCAACTCCACCCATGTTTGGTACCGGGCGTGAATACTACTGCTCGCCCCGAACCATTCAGTCTTGAGCGCTTTCCATTGACAGCCCGTCTGCAACACATACAGGATGCCGTTCAAGACTTGGCGATGCGGCAGGGCCAGTCGCCCAGGTGCGCCGCGTGGTTTGTCGGGCGGCAGAATCCGCCTCACTTGGCGCCACAGGTCGTCAGGAACCGTCCAAAGTGTGTTATAACTCATGCGACACTCCTAGCAATTTGGGTTGGTTTGGCGACCCCTATTTTGCTAGTGAGTGTCTTTTCGTTCAACTCCGTCCATTTTTACGGATAGACTCTTGTACTACAGCGATCTCCAGCGGCAATCATCAGCGACAATCCATTGAAGATCACACTGAACGACAAGTTCTCCAATCGCCATCGAGCGAATTAACTGCGCTTGGCGGGCTAATCCGTCGCACAGGTTTGTCATGCGTTGCACCGTTCGCCACACTGGTTTCACAAATGGTGGACTCGTTACCTCGAGTTTGGCCCTGACAGGCTGTTCGACTTCAGCCATACGGTGGATTAAGTCACCGCGCACCGCTGGATGGTAGTACGTATTTTCGCGTGGCTGGGTCATTTTCAACGCCCGTGGTGTGCTACGAACGATTGATGACGACCTATGTAGGCTTCTTTCATTTGGCCTGCGCAATTCTGGCCCCCAAAATGGTTTTGAAGTCATCTCAAACTCAAAAATCATCGAGAAAACGCTCGATTTTTGAAATGAAAAGGTTGAGTTCGTGACGAAAGTCGGATACACTATGCGGCATGTCACTACCTCGCAAATCTTATCGCTCAGATTTAACCGACGCCCAATGGCAGCGGATCAAACGGTTCTTGCCCAAACCGGCTCGCACGGGTCGGCCCCGTGCCGTTGATCGGGAAGTGATCAACGGCATTCTGTATGTGATGTGGATGGGCTGTCGCTGGGACGATCTGCCGCACGACATTGCGGCGTCCCCGAAAACCTGTCATCGGCGCTTGTTGGAATACCAACGCCGCCGCGTCTGGCAAAAGATTCTGGCCTCGCTCACGAAAGAAGCCTATCGGAAAGGCCTGAGCAACCTGAACAATGCTTATCACGATGCCAGCGTGATCAAATCTAAAAGGGGCACACGACCAAGTCGGTTTTTCAGGAAAACACTGGATTAAAGGCTTGAAACGCCACCTGGTGATTGACGCCAACGGACATCCGTTGGCTTTCACGCTCAGCAAAGCGAATCGCAATGACGTGATTCAGTTACTGGAAACGGTCGATAGCATTCGGATTGGCCGTCGCCTCCGACGGCCCAAGCGCCTGGGCTTGGACAAAGGCTATGATAGTGAACCCCATCGCCGGGCTTTGCGCCAACGCCGCATCATGCCCATTGCGCCGTATCGCGATATCCATGTCACACAACCGTTGGGCCGTCCGCCGAAGGATCGGCTGGAAAAACGGTACTGTCGCCAACGTTGGAAAGCTGAACGGTCGTTTGGTTGGTTGAACACTTATCGCCGCATGGATCGCTTGCTCGAACAGGGTCAAAAAGCGTATCGCGCATAAATGCGCGTATTCTTCATCAAGCATTACCTGGATGCCCTGTTTTCAGGCCGTCCATGAGTTTTGAGACGACTTCTTTGAAATAGTTCTAGCAAATCATGCAGGCGTCTGTAGTGTTAACCCCGTCGAGAACTATAATCTGTTGGGTAACGTGAACTGCGTTTGTTCAAACGCAGTTCGTAACAATTCATTGAAGCGTGATCTCGGATCAGCAGCCAGACTTGTGCGGCTTCCGAACTCTTTAATTCGCCCATCCTCTAGGATCATAATTTCATCGGCGTATCGCACCGTCTCCAATCGGTGGGCTATGATGATCCCCGTGCGATTCTTGCACAAGGCACCAATGCTGAATTGTAGCATGTGTTCAGTAGTAGGATCTAGTCTGGATGATGCTTCATCCAAAATGACGAGACCGGGATCTCGAAGAAATACTCGGACAAGCGCCAATAGCTGTGCCTCACCAGCTGAT
>JAUQXC010000029.1 GCA_030834825.1 Thermoflexales bacterium | reverse complement strand
CCAGTGGGAATGAGCGCCCCGGCGGTCATTCACCTGGAAATGGATGGCCAGATACTCGCCGTCGCTGTGCCGCGTGATGGCACGCTTTACAGTCAAGATGTCACAACGCTTTTTCCGCGCGAACTGCACGAACGAATCTTTGCCCACACGCTCACACCCGAGATCGAAAAACACTTGCAGACTCGGCTTGCTAATCCCGATACACCGCCCTGGGCAGTGCTGACCGGCACGCCTTTGCCATAGCTGGACCATCGGCCGCTACCGATAACAGCCTCATTCCACGCAGCAAGCGTTAATCTTTGTCCCCGCACGAAGACACCCCAGCACACTACGGATTCAGCCTGAGTACACACCACTCATGTCTCAATGTATAATCCATTGAGATTTTCTGGCTCTTCCGGGTTTAACGGGAGAGCTCGCGGTGGATTGTCAAATCCGCCGCCCAAGTCGCTGGATTTGGCATCGCCTGCACTGCATCCGCAGCGCGGTGCACGCCCTGTCCGCCGCTTTGCGGCGGGGCGCGCTAGGCGTGTTTCCAGCGAGAACGACCAACAATAATCCCGCTCAATCAGATGCCACCCGCCATGCGTGCTGAGGCCGCGGCGAGTTACTCGCGGATGCGCTATGGACTGGCGACCGCCCTCATGGGCGATGGACTCTTTGCCTACGATTACGGACCGGATGGTCACGGCGATCGCTGGTGGTACGATGAATATGGCCTCCCCGGTGGTAGTGCCTCGACCCAACCCGCAACGACGACACTGCCCCTCCCCGGTTATCTGGGCCGCGCGGGGGGCGCGCCGAAAGTGCTGGACGGCGTATTCCATTCCGTCGATCAGGTGAGCAATGGCAACTTCAATCTTGGCCTGAACAACTGGATCGGCTGGGTCGATCCTAATAGCGATGCGGCGGCGCGCTTCAAATTCTCCGAAACCGGCGGCCTGGAGGGCACGCGGGCGGCGCAGATTATCATCACCGACACCTACGGCGCAGATAACGTCGAACTGAGGCAGTCAAACAAGTCAACGGTAAAACACCGCGACTATACCGTCTCCTTCTGGGGACGCAGCACCCAGGCATCGCACCCAATCGATGTTCAATTGATTGTGAATCCGACGTCGGGTGGCACCGGTTTTCATGTGCAGGCCACCCTCACACCAGAGTGGCAGTTCTTCCGCCTGACCGATGAATCACTGTACACCCGAAGTGATTTGCGGCTGGTGTTTCAGCTAGGCAGCCAGACCGGCAAAATCTGGTTGGACAACGTCCAATTTCAGGAAGGCGCCGCGGGAGCCTGGGCCCGTTCGTTCGAGAACGGACTCGCCGTGATCAACCCGGGCCGCGTCGCGCAAACCGTGCCGTTGCCCGGCCTCTATCGTAAGCTCAACGGCAGCCAGGCCCCGCTGTTTCAGATACGCGTGGATGAAAACAACTTGCAGGTGAACGGCAGTTGGGTAAAATCTCCCGCTAACTTCTCCCAATTTGATGGCACGGTCTATACGACGACTGCACCCAATCCACTGGCCACTATCACTTACCAACCCAACCTGCTGTATAGCGGTGACTATCAGGTATTAGCCTGGGTGGTTCCAACCGTCACGCAGAGCAGCGCGGTAAGCGTCACAATCCGGCATGCCCAGGGTGTGACGACGGTCATATTGGACGAAACGCACGGCGAAGTTGGATGGCGCAATCTGGGCACTTACCGCTTTAACAAGGGGGATACCGGTCGCGTCGTGCTCAGCGCAACGGGCACGGGATTGGTCGTCGCCGATGCGTTCAAGTGGATCAGCACGGCACGCTACAATGATGGTCAAGACGTAACCCAGCTCGTCTTGCAACCACAGGATGCCATCATTCTACAAAAGCCACAGTGGAATGAAGTCTTCCTGCCACTGCTGACACGCCAGGTCCCCTGACCCGGCACCTACCTCACGCGCCCCGCTTTTTACCCCACACGGCATACAACGGATCGAACTGCGGACCAGGTGATCGATCTTGGTAGACGACGTTATCGAATTGGCGGCTGGCCAGAAAGTAAAGAGAGACGATCTGCAAATGCGCCTGATCGTCTGTATGCCGCCAGAGGTTGATGGCTTTGGTCGGAAAGCAGCGATTGGAGAAGGTGATGATAAAGGGCGCGCCGGGCTTGAGGATGCGCGCCACTTCGAGGAAGGTCTTAACCGGGTGCGTGAGGTATTGCACGGAGACGGCGCACAGCACCGCATCGAAGGTGTTGTCTTCAAAGGGCAGTGGCTCACCTGAGTTGAGGTTGTGCACGACGGATTCGCTCAACTCGGGATTGTCGTTCAGCTCTTCTTCATTCATCCCCAAGCCCACCACCTGTTGATACCGCACCTCGGTGGGCAGATGTGAACGCCACGCGCTCATCAAATCGAGGAGTACACTGTGGGGCGGCACAAGTTCGCGATAG
>JAUQXC010000383.1 GCA_030834825.1 Thermoflexales bacterium | reverse complement strand
AGCGGGAACGGTGTTGGCTCCGGCATAAATTCGCCCGGTTCAGGTGTACTCTCGATGACTTCCACGCCTTCCACTGTCGCCTCCTCAAACGGTGGCAAGGTTGGCGTAGCGATACCGTCTAGCGGAAGAATCTCACCCGGGATCGGCGTCTCGATAAGCTGTGGCTCGATCGGCTGCTCAGGCCCAGTCGCTGTGGGGACTGTGTTGACATCGATACCCACCTGCGGATCCGGTCGATCACAGCCCGCGGCAAAGACCAACAGCGCTGCCAGAACCAGAATCAACCACGGCGAAAAGCGGATATGCTTCATTAGGCTTGCTCCTTGTTCACGCTCTTTTAATGGTAGTGTGCCGCTGGAATGTCACTTCACTTGCCCACGATTGAACTGCGGGCAAACCACCCAACTTTTAGCACACGGCCCTTCTAATCAAGATCAAACTCAATTCGACCCATCTGGCGCACAGGATAGCATATCTGATCGGCACAGTCAAGCGAAAATGAGGCCGTAAACCGCAGCGCTTTTCCCGTTATTTCACGGACACCGTATCATTTCACAGACAGTGTCACCGCCAGCGCAACATGATCAGAGGCCTGGCTCGGATTGATATTCAAATTGGACGCGATCAAATCGGGAGAATGATAGATGTAATCGATGCGGCGGTCCAAGCCATCCGAACGGAACGTGAACCCTGTACTGTCCGCACCGGACGATGTGAAGGCGTCGAGAAGGCCGGCCTCGCGCAACAGCTGCATCTCACCTGAATCAGGCAGCGCGTTGAGGTCACCCAGCACGATCGTGTAGGGTTGCTGTGCCCAGGCCTCCAGCAGCGCCTGGACCTGCGGCGCGCGCAGGAGGCCCGCCATGTCGACGTGATGCAAGTGCGTCACCAGGACACGCAGCGGTTGTCCACCGATGTCCAACGTCGCATCGATGAAGCCGCGTGCCGGACGGATCAGAGCGTTGTTGGGCATCGGGCGCAGCTGCACCTGCGCGATCGGATAACGGCTCAAGATCGCATTGCCCCACAACGCATCGGCCGTGGGGCCCCAGACATAGGGCAGGTTCAAGCGCTGCGAAAGCCACGTCACCATATCGGCCGAAGTATCGATCACCCAACCACGCGATACCTCTTGCAGGGCAATCACTTCGGCGCCTTCACTCTCGATCGTTTGCGCGATGGCTTCCAAATCCATCCGTCCCTGCACATCGAAGCCGGAATGTAAGTTGTATGACATCACCCGCACAGGAAACTGGCCCGCTGTGGCGATCGGATCGCGCCAGGTCAGCAAAGCGATGACGGGCAAGAGCATCAAGCCCAGCCCCACGAAGCCGGCGGTCCAATCCACCCGATCGGTGGGATGCGGCTCGGGGAAGCGCACCACAGTCAGGATCATCGCCACGGCCAGGATCAACGCAGCCAGCGACACAAACATCCAATAGGGCAAGGGTAGTTCCACGATGTGGCTCAGGTAGTATCCGACCAGCAGTGTCAACATCACGACGAACGTGCCGCCAAAGACCAGACTGCTGCGCGCCCGACCACGCGCCTGCGTGAGGATGGCCAACCCGATCGAGGCGACGATCTGTCCCGCGAACAACTCCAGCGCGGCCAGCGGATCGCCGTCCAGTGGCAGCGACACCACGATCAAGAGCAAGCCAATGATCACCGTCCACGTCCACGCGCGCGGCGGCATGCGGTCATACACCACGCTCGCCAGGAGCAAACCGATGGCATTCGCCAGGATGATCAGTTCGAAGGCGAGCGGCAGCGGCAGACCCGTCACCGCTGCCTGAAAGCCGATGTTCTGCAGCACCTGCAGCTGCAAGAAGAGGAACGGCCCTACTCCGATCAACAACCAACTCGTTTGTCGATCGTCAATCTGAGCGGGCCGGGGTAAACCGCGCAGCAGCCACACGGCGAGGCTGGCCAGCCCCGCGACGATCACGATCGGCAGCAGACCAGGCAACCAGGACAAATCGATCGTGCCCGCTGCACCCTTCAATGCCGTATCGATCGAGATGCCCAGCAACAACGCCGTGGGAAAGTGATGCTCGAACTGAGCGGCGCGCAGGGTATTGCCGGCAATCACGATAAACCACAGAAACAAGATCATCCCGATCGAGGTGAGGACCATGTCGAGTGCAGGTGACGGACTGATCTGCTCGATCATCCGAATGACGGCCACGCCGCTGCCAACGATCAACAACGCCTGTGGACCTAAACGTCGGCGCACAACGCCCACCAGAAACGCTGCGCCAAACACGACGATCGCCACGGTCAACATGTCCACCGGTCTGGCGCCCGCGGTCTCATACATGAAATACAGCAGTCCGGCTGTCCACAGGCGGAGCAGTTGCAGACCGAACGCCACAAGCAGTGATAAAGGAATAAGCAGACGTAGGGTGAAAGGTCTAATCATCTCATCAATCTATCCAGTGGAAACTAGAAGCGAATTTCCCCAACAACGGACCCAAATCATACACTGCCGGCTCAGTGGTTGAAGCATAGAGCACCTGTTGAGAATCCCGATCCACAATCAAAGCCCCATGGCCATCTGTCGTCCAGAGAACATCAATGCTATAGAGCGAGCCGCCCACCATGATATTCTCCATTCCCATCGGTGGCAGTCCGTTTACTTTCTTCACCGACCATGTATGTGAATCGCCAAAGTAAAGGCCGCGATCAGTGTAGTTGGAATTGCTGCGATTCACCAACGCCAGGGCTAATTGTCCATCTGCTTTTTGACCAAGTCCCACTGGCGCGTTTTCTGGACTTACATTCAGCGTCAGCCCATGAGTCATAGTCAAAGCCATACCGTTCGAAACATCCATGCGCCATGTTTCAAGAGATGGCCGAAGATCAATATCCACTCGCCCCGGGCGGCCGACAAACAGTCGTTCATCCTTCATCCAGGTCACAACTGGACCAGAGTAGGCATAGTTATATGAATCAGGTAGGGGCACTGTTTGTCCGGTCTCAACATCAAGGATCCCGAACGAACTACCCTCATAGTGTCCTATTTGCAGTAGAATATAGCGGCCGGAGGATGACCACTGCCGTAATGTATACACGCCTTGGGCTTGGTGTTTGTCAGGCATGGTCACCGCTGTCTGGGTAAGTTGCCGTGGCGTTCCCCCTAATTCAACCAACCACACGCCATTCCCATCGGCCCAGGCAATACTCTGGCTATCCGGCGACCAGAGCAAGCCTTTGCATCCCCACTCATATTCACGAGTTTGCTGACTGCCGCAATGTCCAACCTCACGTTTCTGATCCAGTTCATTGAGCGGAGCGACAAAAACGGATCCGGTTCGCAGTCCGCCACCGCGAACGGGCGCAGCCAATCCATGGCTACGCTCCTGACCAGCTGCCGGAACTAAGTCCTGTGGCACCCAGGCAACATACTTGCCGTCTGGCGAAACCGACATCGCCAGTAACCCATTACCTTGAGAGATACCCTCATAGAATACGGTTACGTGGCGTGTGTTTAGATCGAGCAACCCCAGATCGTAGTTAGTTAGTTCAGACGCAAAGCGGTATACCGCAATCCGTTGATGATCAGCGCTCGTTGAATAGGCCAAAATATATCCCGCTGGTGAAGGTGGCCCGCCGAATCCATACGAGACCGGTTGAACGGAAAGTGATCGACTATTCGAGTCCGGCCCACCTAGGATCTCTTGTTGTCCTGTAAGGTGATTCCAGCGAATTAATTTCCCATCGCGCACGTAAAGCAGATCCTCCGCTAAGGCAGGGGGGTTACTTGCAGAGGCTGGAGAAAGCGGAGGCACGATCGTTGGTAGTGAACCAGCCGTCAACAGCGGCAATGGCGTTGCGGTAGCAGCTGTATCCCGCTCCCCAATGATCAATTCCTGCCCGATGCTTAACAACGAATCAGAGCTTAGGCTATTCAACTGGTAGATCTGTTCAATCGGCACATTATATTGGAGTGCCAGACCCATGATAGTATCGCCTGGCTGTAAAATGTGCACAATCATGTTGTCAGGTGATGGAGTTCGAGTTGCTATTGGAAAAGTCGGTGTTGGAATAGGAGACGGAGCCTCGGTTGATCGAGTTTCAACCGATGATAACGGGGGTGCCGCTAGTGGAGATTGCACTGCTAGCTCCGGCTTGCAAGCTGCCAAAAACACAAAGCCGAGGAGACTCACATAAACAACCAAGCGCTTCATGGACATCCTCCATCCGGATCATACAACGGACCGCCAAATTGTAGAACTTATGATAGTAAGGACGTCACTGATCAGGCAGCAGTTACAAAACAAACACCGCGGAGAACGCCGTGCATGCAGAGACTAACTCTGCGATCTCGGCGATCTCGGCGGTGATCTTACACTTCACGCACCATCTTCTTCCGGCGCGGCGATCGCCAGGACGTTCACTCCGCCGTCGACGAAGAGCACCTCACCCGTCGTCGCCGAAGCTAAATCGCTGCATAACCAGATGGCGGCATTGCCCACGTCTTCAATGGTGAGCGTCCGCCGCAGAGGCGCCACTTCCTTGAACTTGCCGTGCATCGTCCTAAATCCGCCCACACCCGAAGCGGCCAACGTGCGAATCGGCCCGGCGCTGATGCAGTTGACGCGAACGCCTTGCGGCCCCAGCTCGACGGCCAAGTAACGCGCGCAGGCTTCCAGCGCCGATTTGGCGACCGCCATGACATTGTAATTCGGCACATACTTCTCTGAGGCATAATAGGTCATGGCGAGGACACTGGAACCGGCATGTAAGACCGGCAGTGCGGCGTGCGTCAAAGCGACCAAAGAATAAGCACTGATGTCCAACGCCAAGTGAAATTGATCGCGTGTCGTATTGACAAACTTCCCGCTCAACGCCTCGCGCCCCGCAAACGCCAGGGAATGCACCAGAATATCCAGCGTGCCATATTGGGCCTGCCACTTTTCAAACACGGTGGCGATCTCGGCATCGTTCTGCACGTTGCACGGCTCGACAAAGGTGGAGCCGATACTCTCCGCCAGTGGTTTCACGCGCCGCTCGGCCACTTCCGCGATGGATGAGAAACCGATCGTAGCGCCTTGTTCGTGCAGGGCCTTGGCGATGCCCCAGGCGATGGAATGATCGTTCGCGACCCCGAAAATCAGCGCCTTCTTGCCATCAAGTAATCCCATAACGTGTCTCCTTTGTGTGACGTCCTTATCTGATGTGCGGTGTTACTTCGATACAAACGGATTATCTTTCACCCAATAGCGCCATGGCTTGCTCTTCCACGGTTCCGGCGTGTTGCCGAGTCCCACGCGCGGGCCGCGCCCCACCCCGCGAGCCGGCACTGGGACGCCGGATTCAATCCACAGCTCGCTGTGCCGACTGCATAGATCAACCCCATTGAGGGCCCGATCGATACGCAGCGCCTGGGTCAATTTCGCCGGGCCGCGGCAGAGCTCGATCGGGCGCGGAACAGGCCGGTGCTGCTGCATCACGTCAAGCCCCTCCTGTGGCTCCAGCGCACGGATCAACACGGCCGCTGGAAAGTGCTCGGCTTCACTCACGACATTCAACATCCAATGCATGCCGTAGGTGAAGTAAACGTAGGCCCGGCCCGGCTGCCCGTACATCACGGCCGTGCGCGCGGTGCGGCCCGCACGGGCATGGCAGGCCAGATCGGTTTCGCCAATGTACGCTTCCGTCTCAACGATGAGGCCGCTGAGCCGCTGACCCTGCCAGCGCCGTACCAGGCGACAGCCTAGCAACGCTTGGGCCAGCTGACGAGTAGGATGATTGTAAAATGATCGTGTGAGACGCATCAGGGCTAGTGATCCGTTGTTCAGGGAATAGAGATCAGGGATCAGGTGGACGCCTGCTGCGTCACGTCTGATCCCTGCTTAACTGCCGCGCCAGTTTACCTTAGACAATAGCATTTGGCAACAGACCCGCGCGCAGTTATAATATCCCCGTGTCTACCAACTTCTTCCACTTACTAACCAACATCATCACGCCTCACAACCGGTGGCCAGCCGCTCCACTCTGGAGCACTGCCGCCCAATCCGAGATCAGCTTGCCCCTCATCGTTGGCGGCTTGATATTGTTGCTCCTCATTGCGCTCGTGCTGTTCTGGCGTTTGACCCGCAAACCCCCGGGCGCACCACCCGAACAACCGGCAACTCCGGAAAAAGAGCCGGCGCAGATTGTGGTTCCACCGCCACCGTTGCCGATGACCATCTCATTGGAATTTACCACTGAGTCCGGCGAGTGCATCCGCCTGACACTGGATAAGCCGACACTGACCATCGGGCGCGCCGCCGATAATGACATTGTACTGGCTCCGCCCATTTCCAATACCGCTACAGTTTCTCAACATCATGCCCGGCTGCGCCGCGATCAGGAGGATTACATCGTGCGCGATCTCGGCTCCAAGAACGGTCTGGCCGTGAATGGACGACAGACGCTTGAGAATCTGCTGCAAGATGGCGATCGATTGAAGTTTGGCGAAGTTGAAGCGATTTTCCACCAGGCCGCGGGAGGCGCAGCATGAAGTGTGTCCACTGCGGCACGCAAAATACCGATGATGCCAAACACTGCCGGCGCTGCGGCGCTGTGTTGCCCTTGTCCGCTGAAGTGACGGCCGTGCTGCCTCTGCCCGATGTGCTGGACACCAACCGGACACATCCGCTGAGTGAAGAACCGGATCAAGCCGGCACAAAACCGTTGCATGACACCGGCCCCAAGAGCGGCCCATTGTATGCCCATCCGCTGCCCGTCTCCGACACGCAGCCTCTGCCACGTGGGCGTAATTTTTTCGAACCCCTGCCTGAGCGCGCCATCGTCAACGAAGGACGCTGCCTGGTCCGGACCTTGCAAGAAGAATCGCCGCTGCTCAACATCTACTCGGCCGTCAGCCGCCGGGCGCTGGCGGAATGCCGGCAGTGCGGCTTCACCCGCAACAACTTTGGTGATCAATATTGTTTACAGTGCGGCGCCAGCCTCGCCGGAATCGAACCGATCTATCCCAACTATGTGATCAAGGAAACGCTGGCGCCTGACGCCATCGCCATTGAGCGGCAATTGGCCGAGATGGAACTGCATCACGGCGGGGCGCTACTGCCGATCGAAACCTTTACTGAGATCATCCTGGGCGCACGACGGGTGTATGTGGTGCTGCCTGAGCCGTCACCCTTTACCGGCGAAACGCTACCCTCGCCGCCGGAACTCAACGACGTGATCAACTGGGGGGTGCAGCTAGCCGATGCCCTGGCCTTTTTACACAAGAATAACATCTCGTTCGGCGCGGCGCATTTGAATCACATGTCCATCAACGGCAAGGCGGCGCGCTGGTTCAATTTCACTTCCGCCCGGATCCAGACCCCCGGCACCCGCACCCGCAAAGCTTACA
>JAUQXC010000382.1 GCA_030834825.1 Thermoflexales bacterium | reverse complement strand
CTTGTGTTGGCGTGGCGGTTGCCGTCGCAGTCGATGTCGCGGTCGGCGTTGATGTCTCGGTCGGCGTCGACGTGGCAGTTTCAGTTGGCGTCGCAGTTGGTGTCGGCGTTGCGGTAGGCGTGAATGTCGGTGTTGGAGTATTCGTTGGTGTTGGCGTATCCGTCGACGTCGATGTCGGCGTTGCGGTGGTCGTTGGCGTATTCGTCGGTGTGGACGTGGCCGTTTCAGTTGGTGTGGCAGTTGGTGTCGGTGTATCCGTCGACGTCGATGTTGGTGTCGCAGTGACGGTCGGCGTCCTGGTTGGAGTTGACGTGGGTGTGGGAATGGCACCCGGCTCAACGATCAAGGTGGCCACACCTGAAGCAGATGCCGGGCTGCTGGTTGAGGTAACGTGTGCCGTAATCAGATATGTGCCTTCAGCATTGGCTCTGACACTCAGCAAAATGCCGGCTGTCATGTGTGCGGGAATATAGATCTCACTTGTCTCCAACTGCAGATCCAAACCAGATGGTAGCACCGCAGTTGACAGGGCGAACACGTCGGCGACGTTCCCGGTATTCGTGACCACCATCAAGTAGTCGATGGTGGTCGTGTCGGTCAGCGTTTGAGAGGCAGGCAAAAGGCTAACTGCGACTCCGTGGGAACCTGTGAAAGTAATATCGGCAATGTCAAAGTTCTGAATCTCAGGGCGTGACAAAGAACGAGCCGTGACCCCGAATGGATAAGTCTGTGGCAGCGCGAAGTCTATGGGGCCTGAGGTTAGCTGCACGGCATAAGATTGACCCGGGGCGAGAATCAGCAAACTGGGCACGAATTGGGCCGACTCAGACACAATGCCGCTCGCTGTCAATCTGTAGCTATCCAGACTTGAACCCGTGTTGGTGATGATCACTTGCCAGGTACCCACGTCCGTGGGATTCAGCGTTGTGTGTTGAGGCAGGATGCCTACCTGGACGCCGTAGCTCGTCACTGCCAAAGCTCCTGCTGCGACTGCCTGGATGTGGGGATCATGCTGAGACTGAACCACGGCATTCAACGCATAAGTATTCGATATGGTCCCGAGAGGTGGCGTAACAACCAACCATAGCTCAGCCGAGTTGAAGATATACGGCGTCAGGGAGAGATGATCGAGCGGCACACCATTCGCTTCCAGGCGATAGGCCCAACCCGCAGGCAAATTGACGTTAACCGAGTAGGTGTCGCTCAGGCTACCCGTATTGGTCACCACCAAGCGATAAAGTACCGGCACGCCTGGCCCGCCCGCCGCCGTTTGGGGTGACAATGTGGCGGCCACATTGCGATCACCCGTCACGACGAGGACAGCAGCGTCGCTGCCTTCTGACATCGTTCCGACAACTGTCGCCTTGACCGTAAACGGATGCGGGCCGGTATCGGCATAAACCGTTACTGGCAACGAGACTGTTAGCGAGCTATTCGCCGCTATGGCGACTTCGGCGGGCAAGATCACCCCATTCGGCGCCAGATCCTCTGTTGTTAGGCGATAATACTGCGTTGCCGCGTCAGCGTTGGTCAAGGTCACGGTGTAAGTCACCACCTGTCCATTGGTGCCCGTGGCCGTTGGGGGGGTAACTTGCATGTCCAGACCCTCAATGACATTCAATACTGCACTGGCTTGATCGAGGCCACCGGTCCCGGTGCGGGCGAGGACAGCAAAGGCTTGTTGAGAGGCGGACGCATCAGCGGACACGCTGATAGTCACGGGCCGCGTCACTCGGCCACCTGCCGGGATCAAAACTGGGGATGGATTCGAGAACCAGTCATTCGGTAGGCCAGTCAGCAGGGGCGTGAAGGTATCGGCGCTTGGACCAGGATTATACAGTTCAACTTCATAGACGACGCTGCCACCGCGACTCACCGTGCGCGACATAGGCGTAACAGCGATGATGTGTGGTGCCGCTACATAGAGTGGCCCAAGTTGAATCTGCCCCGCGCCGCTTTCGCCGGTATAGCTGATGGTGGTGCCTAACGCCACCTGGCGCACTTCACCCGCTTGGAGGTCAGGCAGTTGGGCCTGGAAGCGCGCTGTCTTCAGCGAATCACCTCGGGTCATCACTTGCTGCCAGCCGAGTTGGGTGTGATCGATACCGGCGACCGTATACAGCGGCGCCGGCGTGACCGTGTTGGACAGCACCTTGACGCCCGTAATGGGCAGGCTGTGATCGACGTTAGCAACGTACGTCGGGTTGCCCACATTCACAACGATGGAATCCTCTCCGGCAATCTGGCAATCAGCGGCTTGAACGGTCAGCGTGATCGTGCCGCCCTGCGTGGGCAGCCACGCCCCACCATACACGCCATCCTGAGTAGTCCCATCGCCGTGTTGACCATCGTCGTACAGCATGATCGAGCCATTATCGCCAGACGTCTGAGCTGTGACGATGTAGCTCCACGGGCGTCCGACGTCGTCGTTGACACGCGCCGTGATCTGAGCCGGCACACCGGCGAGCAACTTCTGGCCTGCGGCTGGCGCGAGCACCTGCACCCCTAAGGTGTGCGGCGGCAGGATCAAGTAGCTGCGCGCGCCGACGATATCGTTGGCCTCAGGTTGAGAGCCAGCCACCACATAGTCTTGATAGTCGTTGAGACACACCAGGAGCGACAACCCGGAGGCCACCACATAGTGTCCGCCATTGAGATGGGTGGTTTTGAGTTGAACATTTTGAAGCGAGGGCCCGACAGCGGCCTCATTCAAATACTCAGGCGGGAACGGATAGCCATACAGGCCGTTGGGGATCAGGTTTTGGAATCCGCCTACGTAGTTGCCATTCAACGAAGCATCCAGATTGTGGGGTCGGACATGCCAGCCCGAGGAAGGACGCAGCGACAATTGCAGTTTGCCGCCATCCATATCTGCTCGTCGAATACCGCTGGGCAGAGTCATCTTGACATTAATCACTGGCCGATTGGTGCAATACCAGTCGCTATTGTTGACTACCATGGAAACTGCGCCGGTCGTGCCCTGGTAGACGGCTTTACCTTCTGGCAAGCTGACGACGACGGGCACCGTTCGGCTGACATTGGCCGCCGAGGCCATAACGGTCGCCGTTAAGACTTGGAAGTTGGAATCCAACGAGGGATAACCCTTAAACTCAAGGCTTTGTCCGGTAGCCAGGTAACCATGGTTGATCCCCGGCGTCAGATAGAGCGTGCCGGTCCCCGTCGCATTGACCGTCACGGCCAGGTCCGTCAGCGGATCGCCCTGGTTGGTTACCCGGAAGGTATGCATCAACGTGGTGGGATCAGTGGCGATGTCCTCCAACACAAAATTGATATTGGGAACGAAGATATGGACACGTACCGGCGCCGCATCTCGAATCGGCGTTGTGCCTTCATCGTCAGCCGTCAAGTAAGCGACGAGGTCGTAATCGAGCAGCTGTGCATCCTGCGCGTGGAGAGCCAGCACGACCGCACGGGTCTCGCCTGGTTGAAGCGTGATGCGCTGATCGGTGCTGCCCGAGCCCACAAAGCCGACGATCAGATCGTCGCGCCCGGGCGTGGTCACGGTCAGGAGCAGCGTGTGCGACAGCGTGTCTTGATTGACGACCGCGAGGCCAACTTGTTGATCATAGTCGCGTTGGATCGTGAAGTTGTATGAACGCTGAGTGAACGCCAAGCCGTTGCCGACGTGCAGCGTACGAGGGGTGCTGGTTTCGACGTAGCCGCAAGTCGACTCGGAGCGGACGCGCCACACATAGTCGGTGTTGCGCGCCAATCCCAGTACATTGACGCTGTGCAACAGACCGGGCGTGCCGGTAAAGGTTTGGCTGTTAGTGATATCGTCACTCCGCCAGATCTCCACCCTGCTGGTCGCGTTCGTCGCGGTCCGCCAGTTGAACAACATGCTGGTTGAGCCAATGGTCGTGTCGTCCACGGGAGAAAGATTTGAGATAGTGGGCTGTTGGGTGAGAGCCAGCTGACCAATGAGAACTTGCGAGCGGCCATTTCCTACGGAAGTCAGCTCAACGTTAAAGTAGTGAGGACCTGCAGCGCTGCAATCAGCGGTATACACGCTCACCAGCGCCTGTCCCACTTCTCCGGGGGCCAGCGTCAACGCCGCTGGCGACAGGGTATACCAGGATGGATGATCAAGCCCTGACAGCGCCAATCTAAATTGATCGGGCAGGTTGCCGGTATTGTGAATCCGCACCTGGTAAGTGGCTGTGACGCCAATCCCCGCCGTTTGCTCGGCAGGAAGCAGTTCAGCCGAGAACAAGTATCCAGGGACAACCGTGGTTTGGGCTGAAGCAGTGTTGTTAGTGAGATTCCCTTCGGGTCTGGAGGTGGACGCCGTGGCCTGATTAACCAAGTTGGTGCCTAAGGCCGCGGTGGGACTGATCACGGCCACCACCTCGAATTGAACGGATTGGCCCACATTCAAATCAGGCAAGTTCCAGGTCAAGGCGCGGCCACTTTGGGTGAGGGAATACGAACTGGCTTGCCGCACGAAGCCGACTGCGGCGGGCAACGTGTCGGTCAGGATCACATTGCGCGCCACCAGTTGACCCTGATTAGCCACTGTCAGCGTGTACGTCACTTCACGACCCACCACGCCAGATGCAGGACCACTCTTTTGTACCCTGAGATCTGCGCCGACAATGGTCGTCGTCGCCGTATAGACGTTGTTGGCCGTATTTTCCTCGTAACTGTCTGAGGTTGTCACTTCCGCCCGATTGGCGGCCAGTGTGCCAGGCACGGCCATCTCGGCTGCCACGCCCAGCACATTAAAGGTAACTACGGCGTTGGGTGGTAGAGAATTCAGTGACCAGGTTAAAGTCTGGCCATTTTGTGTCACAGCCACGGGCGCAGTGTGAGTCAAATACTCGATCTGGCTTGGCAGAACGTCGGTGACGATCGCACCGTGCGCCACCGCTAACCCGGTATTTCGAATGGTGAGTGTGTACGTCAGGGGAAGTCCTTGTCCTACACTGGCGGGCGCACTGACCATCACAGATAAATCTGAACCGCGCAGCGTCGTGGTGACGCTAGCCGTATTGTTGACCAGACTCTCTTCGCCCGTAGAAGATGTTGCGTTGATGGTGTTCACAACTGACGCACCTGGAACAGCCGTGTTGCTTGCCTGGGCAACGACGTTGAAGTTCACGGTAGCGCCCGGTGCCAGCGATCCCAAGGCCCAGATCATTGTCTGGTCGATCTGCGTTGTCGTGACTGGAGCTGTATCCGACAGATAGATCAGTTCATTCGGCAGCACATCCGTGACTAGCACGTGTTGTGCTACCGCCAGTCCGATATTGCGGATCGTCACCGTATACGTCATCGGCAAACCGATGCCGATGACGGTTTGACCATTGCTGCTCACCGCCAAGTCAGCTGTGACGAGCGTAGTCGTCACAGAACTGGTATTGTTGACCAAAGATTCTTCAATGTTGTCGGTGCTCGCCTCCGCCCGGTTGGCCATCTGCGTTCCCGCGGGAGCGTCTAAAGCAACGTTTCCTACGACTTGATAGTGAACGATGCCATTGGGTGGAAGAGCACCCAAATTCCAGACCAGCGTTTGGTCGGTCTGTGTCCCGGTAATCGGGGCCGTATCCGCGAGGTAACTGACTTGATCGGGCAAGGTATCGGTGACGACCACGTTCTGTGCAGTGACCAGGCCTGCATTGCGAATAGTGAGCGTATAGGTGATAGGCTGACCCAGGCCGACTGCGGTTGGTCCCGCTTTCGTCATGACCACCTCAGCGCCGACAAAGGTCACGGTGGCAGTCGCGTTTAATGAAATTCCATCAGCGGTTGCTGAAATGATGACGATCTCGCCTGGCGTATCGATAACGGTGCCCACGGTCTGACCTGCCGCATTGGTCACCGTCAGGGGTTGAGTGACCTGCGCATGACCAGTCGCGCTCAACACCACGGTAGCGCCTGGGACAGGGTTATTAAAAGCGTCGCGCGCTGTGACAGTCACGGTCACAGGAGTCGCCCCATCGGCCGGGGCGGTACTGCGTGAAACTGCCAAACTGGAACGCGCCGCATCAGGCGGCCCGGCTAAGAAAGTAACGGTG
>JAUQXC010000381.1 GCA_030834825.1 Thermoflexales bacterium | reverse complement strand
GGGCACGCTTGCAATGCAAGCGTGCCCGCGCTGCTTCATTTGGAATATGCCCGTCTTATCATTCCCTTAGTTTCTCCGCCTTTGCGATCTACCTCTGTGTTGCGATGGAGTTCACCCGACTGATTTCACCCACTGTGATCGTCCCACTCGCCGAGCGCCCCCACTGCTCCGGCGCGTACATCAGATAGACCTGCGCGGGCAGCGCACTGAACACGCCAGTCTGCGTAGCGCGCGCCAGGTAGGTGAAGGTGTGCGTGCCCTTGCCCAGCTGTGTGACGAAGAACACCACGCGATCGTCATGGATTTCCTTGTTGTTATAACCATACTCTTGATAAAAGAAGGCGTCGCGCGCTTCCCCATAACTCGGCTGCTTCGCCGCAAAGCTCGTCGTATTCAAGCGCTCGTTCACACCCTCCAGCCCACCGGGCAGCAGATCTTCGATGGCCACGTACCAACCATCATCCGGTAGTGTCACTTTCACTTCGACTTTGACCACCTCGCCAAGCTGTACATCTTCCACGGGGTGGTTCGATTGCGGATCAAGATAGCGGCGCACCACCTGGATGGGTCCCGCCAGCCGATCGGTCGATCCGGCGATGAGCGCCTGCTGCGTGATCTTGTAGTAGATGCGCCCGGTGGCCCGCTCGCGTTCGAGGCGCACGCGATTCACGCCGTCGCGCAATTGAGTGGCGGGAAGGCGGATGGTTTGCTGCAGCTTGCCGGCGCTCAAGGCGCCTTTCTGGATCAGCTGATCGTTCACATACACACGATACGTCGAGCTGCTGTTCAGTTCGCTTTCGACGCGCAGATAATCGGTCAGCGCGATGACGGCATACGCGGTTTCCTGCGTGGTGCCCCAGCCGGTGGGCCGGCGGCGCGCCATCAACCAGCGCGCGATCTTCGTCACGATCGGATCGTCGGGGCGGATGCGCACCAGGGCATCCAGCGCCAGCGCCGTGCTGCGCGTCGAGGACGACATCGTCTTCTCGTGATAGTGGCCGTCGGCCACGCCGGTTTCCCAATAGGCTTCACTCGTGGACACGACCGCTTCGGTGGTGAGTCGATCGAGCAGCTTTTCCGCCAAGGCTTCATCGCCCAGTTCGTGCAGCGCGATGGCCAGGCCCGCTTGCGAGAAAGCATCCAACCGCTGAGTGTCCGTCAGCGCCTTGAGATCGCGGATCGCCAACTGCTGCGTTTCTGCCAGGTTGCCTTTGCCGCTCAACGCCAGCGCAAACAAGGCATAGGCTTTGGCACGATCGCCCTCGATGTTGGGCAGGCGCTCGGTCATATACTTCGCGCCGCGATCGATCACACCCACATCGACTGGATAGCCCGCCTGCTTGGTCAACGCCAGCCCGAAGAGGACATAGGCCGTTTGATAATCGTCAGTGGCATCGTCGAACCACCAACCCCAGCCGCCGTCGTTGTGCTGATAGCCATACAACCGCTGCAAGCCGGCGTTCACCTTACCCGGCAGATCGGCCTTGATTTGCGCGTTGTCCACACCCAACACATTAAACGCGCGGCCCACCACCGCATTCGGCAGCGCCTTGCTCATCGTCTGTTCCACGCAGCCATAGGGATAACCGGTAAGATAGGCCAGCCCATCGAGGATGCTGGCCGCGATCGACGGCGCCAGATCGATCTGCAACGTCGAGACTTCCTTAATCGTGTTGGCCGGCAGCTCGAGGGTGTGTTCGACGCTCGTGGTGAAATCGCCGATAGCGGAGGCGACCTCCGGTGCGGCCAACGCCACCACCGGCACACTCACGCGCACCGCGTCGGTCGATTGATCCGCTTTCACGCGCATCGTTACCGTCAGTGGGCCGAGCGTCTTTATTTCTAGCGGCCAGCCCACCACGGTCGAACCATTCGCGCTAATCACGACTGTCTGCGTGATCAAATCCGTGTTATCTGTGTTTGTCCGTGTCCGGCTCAAGTCTACCCACACCACCGCCGTGCGGGCGCGATCGGTGTGGTTGTGCACGATGGCCGAGATCAACACCTGATCGCCCTGCACCAGCTGGCGCGGCAGCACCGGCCGAATAATGACGGCTTGCGAGGTGGTGATCTGCGCCACGGCTTCGCCCACACGCGGGAATTCATCGGCGGTGATCGCGCGCACCACCGCCCGCCAGCGCGTCAACGAATCGGGCAGCACAACTTTCACGACCGCACGCCCCTGCTCGTCGGTCACGATGCGGGGATTCCAGTAAGCCGTGTCCGGGAAGTTGAAACGCGGATTGCTCAACAGGCCGCCATCGCCACCGCCCCCCCCGCCGCGCCCAGCGCCGATGTAGCGCGTCGGCCGCAGTGAGTCGAACGTGCGGACACGATTACTGCGTGTGCTGTAAAAAGCCTCAAAGGGATCTGGGGCCAGCTCTTCACTCAAGGCATAGATCGCTTCGTCCACCAGCGCCAGTGATAACTCGGCCTGGGCGGGCTTTCCATCCGCGCCGCGCACCTGCAGTGTAAACGTCACCGTCTCACGCGGGCCGTAGCTCGCACGATCGGGCGTGAGGGAGACCGTGAGCTGGCGCTGCTCAGCCGACACATTCAAATTCACACTCGCGATCAACAAGTTCGCTTCCGGGATCGATGAGGACCACTCTTCCCGCTGGACTTCCAGCGGCTTGTAAGCGTTAATCGTCACATAGACGTTGGGAGCATCATCATCTTGAATCAGCAGCGGCACCAGCGTCGTGGGCGAGGTCAACTGCACCACCTGCGCGCGCCGTAGCCGGCCGCGTTCCACCGTCAGCAACGCCGGGCCGTGGATGGGCGAGCGGATCAGCAGCTGCGCCGTTTCGCCGGACACGTAACGTTCTTTATCGGCATTGATGACCAGGCTGCTGGCGACACTGTCCCTCCAGAGGGAACCCCGCTCGGGATGATAGATCCAGATCCAGCGGTAAATCGTGATCGACCGCCCGGCGCGATCGGATGTGCCGATCGCCACGCGATACCAGCCCGACTCCGGCGCGTTGAGGCTCAGCTCAATCTGACCGCTACCGTCGGTCACGCCCTGCGCCTGGACCAGCGTTTGATCGTATTCGTTGCCCGACCACGTTTGAACCTTGGCCACGATCGCTTGCCTGGCCAGCGCCGTGCCCTGGATGTCGTGCGCCCAGGCTTTGACGACAATGGCCTCGCCGGGTTGGTACATGTACCGATCGAGTTGGCCGCCGATCTCGACATCCCGATCGTGAATGGTCACACGCGCCTGTGCACTGACGGCCTGCCCGTTGCGATCCTTCACGGTCACATCGACCATGGCCGGAATCGCGTGACGCCGCGAGTAGTCGTCGGAGCCAAAGCGATCAGCCGCCAGGTGCAGGTTGAGCGGCTGCACCCAACGGCCCTGCTCGTCGAGCGTGCCCACCTGCCGCGGCGGTTCATCAGAAATCCACGAACCGGAATCTTCCTGGCCGTACCACCACCACTCCTGATTGCGCGTCAAGGTCTGTAGTTCGACCGTGGCGTCCGCCACTGGCGCGCCGAAATAAGTCCTGGCTTCAATGGTGAGCTTGACGGATTCGTCATTGAGCACCTGCGCACGATCGACGTTGAGCGTCACTTCAAATTCCGGCTTGCGGTACTCTTCCACTTTGAAGGCCTGGCGCTGCACATCGTCTTTGATCTGTGTTTCGATGTGATACTGGCCGAGTGTGCCGCCTGCGGCCAGTTCAAAGGATGTGTCGAGCGTGCCGTATTCGTTGACGTGCAGCGTCTTTGTCGCAATCACGTTATCGCGCGCATCGCGCAACCGCACGATCACATCCCACTCCAACGGGAGGCGGCTGTAGATCGCATCGTTGTCGTAGCGGGCCATCACTTTGACCTGCACCGTCTGACCGGGTCGATAGATCGGCCGATCGGTGTAGATGTAACTGCGGGTGGTCTGCGCCTTGGGGCGCGGCTGCCACCAATCGGACCAGCCGCTCTTCTCCCACTCGTTGCTCAAACCGCTGGCCGTGATCTCACCGTCGAGTTCGCCCACCACAATGAGGGGTTGTGGATCGATCGGCACCTGCGTGGTAAACAGGCCTGCCGCGTCGGTCTGTCCCTCGGCAATCAGTTTGGAGTCGCGCGCATAAACGTACATCCGCATCGCGGCCAACGGTCCGCCGTCGATCTGGCTGGCCCAGACGCCCAAATCACCATCGGCCTGTTTCACCACCAGCGTGTGCCGGGTGTAAAGCACCAGTAACTCGTCCGGCTTTGAAACAGGATGCTCCAGCGTAAGCGCGTATAAGCCGGGCGTCAAATCAGCCGGCAAGGTGAATTCGGGAGGATTTATCGGTGCCTCCCAGGTGCGGAGCAGCTTCAGATCATCGACTTCGATCGCTTTGTCCTCTTGCGGGCCGACGCCGCGAAAGCCGGAGGTGTAGCGATCGAGAAACTGTGCGAGGCTGATCGAGTAGAGCTTGACGGTAGCCGGGCGACTCAGGTTGCCCCACGCCGCGAACTGTACGGCGCGGCGACCGGACGGATCGACCACTTGAAACTTGGGACCATAGCCGAACGAGACCTGGCCGCTTTCTTCTTTGGTGCGGAAGTGGAAAATGAACGGATCTTTCAGGGGTCGCCCGCCGTCATTTGTCTTGACGCTCGTCGATAGGCTTACGGTATAAGACGTGTCGCCCACCCACTCGTGAACGGGCTTGAAAGTCAGCACGTTGGCTTTCCAGGTGATGGCGCCTTTCGTCTCAGGCTCGATGGAGAAGGCGGCTTCGACGCTGGCCCGATCCACGGCCTGGCTAAAGGTAAGTTTGACGGGGCTGCTCCAATCGATGGTGCCGTTATCACGCGGCGAGGTGGCTTCAATCAGTGAAGCGACCGCAAATGACCAATCTGGAATGAGGAGCTGCCTGCGATAGATCACGTTCACGCGATAGGTCTTACCGGGACGCCAACCGCCGAGCGGCTTAAACATCAATGTGCGCCCCTGCCACGCGAGCGTGCCGCTGATTGGTGGGGTGATCAGCAGACCGCGCTCAAAGGCCTGTCGATCGACCTCGGCGCGCAAAACGATGGTCAGTGGCGTACTGCTCGGCACATTTTGTGCACCGGCGGACGGGGAGAAGGAAGCGATCAACGGCTGCACGGTAGGGGTAGGCCGCGGCGCTTGTGGAGTCGCCGCCCATCCGATCGACGCGGAGCGGGCTGAGGCAGCGGCTGAAGCCGCACGCGAACCGATCAGTGCGGCAATGATAACGACGACGATCCACACCACCACGAACGGAAGGTGGCGCTTCTCCAACGGTGGAATGAATTGATAACGATCGGGGTTTAACATGGCGGCCTCCGTGCTAGATTCGTCCTGGGGTCATTCAGTATGGTCGAGATAATGCTGATCACACTCTACACCTAAGAGCACGCCGGAACACAACGGCGGGTTTCCGTAAAGCGGGCGCTTAAACGATGATTTGACTACGCTTCGGCGGCGCTTGCCCAACGGAAGGACTACGCTCGTTCGAGAACGTTTTAAGGTGGTGACACACCTGCAGGTTTCAACTATAATTAGGCTACTAGCGCCCAACACCATTCTACAGGCTAACCTCACCCACACAGCTCGGGATGCGCGACCTTGATAAACTAGCGCACTTCACGCTAGTCACCAGCAGGAAGTGGCCCATGAGCGAGATCAGGTTACGAGCACACCAGCGGCCTCACTTCAACCCGACGATGCTCTTCAGCTCGACGGCGGCGATCCTGGTTGTCACACTGACGGGGATTGCCGCTGTGTTTTTTGGCGGCGATCCCCGATCCAGTTCAAGCGCGCCGGCGCAAGACGCCACTCCACCAGCGGTCTCTCAACCTCAGCCTATGCGCTTCACCCATCCCCTGAACATCGGTGCGGAACTGTCGTACGCCATCCTGCAAGATCGCGACGGGTTCCTGTGGCTTGGCACCGGCGCTTCCGGCCTGATCCGCTACGACGGTTATGCGCCGCAATTCTTTACGGCCGGGGCACAGTCGGTCAGCAGCAACAGCATCCTTGCGCTGCTGGAAGATCGCGCTGGCTTGCTGTGGATCGCCACGCGCGGCGGTGGACTGAACAAATACGACAAGCAGACCAATACCTTTACTTACTACCGTCACGATCCGGCCGATGATAACAGCCTGAGCAGCGATAGCGTGAATGTCAGCGCGCAGCTCTTGTTTGAAGATCAAGCCGGGCACATCTGGATTGGCACTGACGCCGGGCTAGATCGGCTTGACAGGAGCACCGAGACATTCATGCATTATCGGCATGACTCGGCCCGGCCCAACAGTTTAAGCAGCAACAACATTTTTGTGGTACTGGAAGATAACGAGGGCCTTATCTGGGTCGGCACGGATGTCGGTCTGGATCGCCTCGATCCACGCATAGGCGAGGTGCTTCGTTATCAGCACGATCCGGCCAATGATAAAACACTGGGCACACCGCGTGTCACCGCGCTGCATGAAGACAGCAACGGGGTGCTGTGGATCGGCGGAGCCCAGGTACTCGATCGGTTCGATAAAGACCTCGGGCGTTTCACTCACTATCGCTCCGATCCGGCAAATCCTGCGGGGCTGCCGCCCATGATGGTAACGGCGATCGACGAAGCACCGACCGGCGAGTTGTTTTTAGGCACATTTTCCGAGCCGGCGGGCCTCGTCCAGTTCGATCGAACCACCGGGACCTTCACGATCTACAAGCACGATCCCACTGATCCCCACAGCTTAAGTAGTGATATGGCGCGCCGGGTCTTCACGGATCGCTCTGGCATCCGCTGGATTGTGCACGGTCCCGGCATGGTGGATCAATATGATCCGCAGCGCCAGAGGTTCACGCTCTGGCAATCCAATCCCGCCAATCCCAACAGCCTCAGCAACAGTATTGTGGTTGGAGTCTATGAAGATAGCGCCGGCATTTTCTGGATCGCGACGGTCGGCGGACTGAACCGCTATGATCCGCAGACGGAGACTTTCACGCACTACCTCAACGATCCAACCGATCCCACTACCCTCAACAATTCGTTTGCCCTCGCCCTGCTAGAGGACAACGCCGGTAATTTCTGGGTCAGCACCTTTGGCGATCTGTGTCTGTTCGATCGGGCGCAGGGGCGCTGTGCCAAACAGGTGGACATCGACAGCATCTACGGCCTGATCGAAGACAGTACACACCCCGGTCAACTGTGGTTGGGCAGTTTCAATCAGGGCATTTACAAATATGATGTCGCCACCGGCCAGGCCAAGCAGTACGCTCATGATCCCGACGACCCCAACAGCCTGGCGAACAACACGACCTGGGTGCTAAAGGAAGACAAAGCCGATCCCAACATCCTGTGGGTTCCCACGCAGGGCGGCGGACTCGATCGGTTCGACAAGACCACCGAGAGCTTTACACACTATCGTCACAACCCGGAAGATTCCACCAGTAGCGGCGCCAATCAAGTCTTCGACGTGTATGAAGATCAGGCCGGCAATTTCTGGGTCGGAACGGGCGGCGGCGGGCTGAACAAATTCGACAAAGCCGCCGGAACGTTTCAACGCTACAACAAAGAGAATCATTTTCCCACCAACGAAGTGCGGACGATTCTGGAAGACGTCGCCGGTAATTTGTGGCTGGGCACCGACATCGGCCTGATCAAATTCGATCCGCGCACCGGCCAAACCAAAGTGTACGACGTCGGCGACGGGTTGCAGGGAAATTCCTTCCTGCCCATTTCGCGCTATACAACGCGCGCCGGTGAGATGTGGTTCGGCGGCGTGAACGGCGTGAATCGCTTCTTTCCCGAACAGATCACCGCTAATCCCTTCGTGCCGCCGATCTATCTCACGACACTCAGTCAGGACGGCGAGCCGCTCGCGTTGGGTCCCGCACCCGAACGGCTGACCTCGATCACGCTGAAATGGCCGAAGAATTTTTTCGAGTTTGAATACGTCGCCCTCAATTACACGCAACCCGAGAAAAATCAATACGCCTATCAATTGGAGGGCATCGATAACGACTGGTACGCCGCCGGGACACGCCGCTTCGGACGCTATGCCAATCTGCCGGGCGGCACGTACACGCTGCACATCAAAGGCTCCAACAATGACGGCGTCTGGAATGAAACCGGCGTCGATCTGAGTGTGATCGTGGTGCCACCTTTCTGGGATACGGGCTGGTTCCGTGCCCTGATCGCGCTGCTCGTGGTAGGGCTGGTGTTCGGCGGATTCAGATATCGCACGCGCAGTTTACGACAGCACGCGCGACAGCTCGAGCAGGAAGTCGCCGCGCGCACGCACGAATTGACCGAGACCAATCGGCAGCTGCAAATCGCCAAAGACGCCGCACAGGCCGCGCAGCATGCCGCCGAAACGGCCAATCAGGCGAAGAGCGTTTTCCTGGCGAACATGAGCCACGAACTGCGCACGCCCTTGAATGCCATCCTGGGCTACGCTCAACTGCTGCAACGCGATCGCGCCTTAGCGGCTTCCCATCTGAATGCAGTGAATACCATCGAGCGCAGCAGCCAACATCTGCTGACGCTCATCAACGACATCCTGGACCTGTCCAAGATCGAAGCCGGCAGACAGGACCTGTCGCCCGGTGATCTTTACCTACCGAGCTTTCTGCAGGAGATCGCCAGCTTGATGTATCTGCGCGCCAACCAAAAGGGTCTCGGCTTCACGTATCAGGCTGAAACCGCCCTGCCACACTGGGTACAGGCCGATGAGAAACGACTGCGCCAGGTGTTGATCAACTTGTTGAGCAATGCCATCAAGTTCACCGATCGGGGTGAGGTGACCTTTCACATCACCGTCATAGAGCCAGCCTCCCAGCCGATCGATCCACAGCCCACTCCGACCAGCGGCCTGCGCTTTGAAGTGATCGACACCGGAGTCGGTATCGCCGCCGATCAACTCGAGCGAATCTTCTTGCCCTTCGAGCAGGCCAGCGATCGACCACAATATCTGGAAGGCACGGGGTTGGGCCTGGCGATCAGCCGCCAACTGGTGCGGGCGATGGGCAGCGACATTCACGTGACCAGTGAAGTCGGCCGCGGCAGCACCTTCTGGTTCGAGTTAGGACTGCCGCTGATAAGCAAAGGCCCCGTCAACCCACCCGCCGCCGCGCAGTATCCGCTCGGTTATCGCGGCCCACGGCGCACGGTGTTGATCGTCGATGATCAACCCGATAATCGCCTGATCCTGATCGATCTGCTGCAACCCTTGGGCTTCGATCTCCATGAAGCCGCGGATGGCCAACAAGCGCTCGAGGCAGCACGCGACTGGAAACCTGATCTCATCTTGATGGACATGTTCTTGCCGGCGCTGTCGGGCTTTGAGGTCACGCCCCGCCTGCGACAAATGCCGGAATTGGCCGCCACCATCATCATCGGCGTCTCGGCGGGTGTCAGCGAGGCCGACACGCAGCATATGCTGCAAGCCGGTTGTCACGCGGCCTTGTCTAAGCCGGTAGACTTGCTTAAGTTATTAGCAGTGCTGGCGAGTCATTTGAAGCTGGAGTGGGTATATTCCCCGGTAG
>JAUQXC010000380.1 GCA_030834825.1 Thermoflexales bacterium | reverse complement strand
CCAGCATAGCGCAGCCGATTACATGGTGCCCTTCCGCTGCGCCAAGTGCCACTCGGCCACCGGCCTGCCTGGATTCCTGAGCGCTGGTGGGACGGTCGTAGTTGATGGCCGGGGCAATACACTGACGGCTGGCATTGGCCCACAGCCTTCTGCCAATGGCTTCCTGTGCTCGACATGTCACAACGCTGAAAAATTCCCCGAGCGCTATGCCATCGCCTCAGTGACTTTCCCCAGTGGCAAGACGATATCGTATGGTAAAGATGCCGATGGCAAGCTCATCGCCGACGAGTCCAACCTGTGTCTGTTGTGCCACCAGGGTCGTGAGTCGACGACCAGTGTCAACAACTATCTAGGGAATAAGGAAAATGACACGACCGACCCCAGTCTCAGCTTCAGGAACATTCACTATCTGAGCGCGGGTGCTACTGTTTTCGGATCTGACGCGGCAGGCGCCTATCAGTATCCCGACAAGACGTACGTTGGTCTGAACGACCACCCCATCAACAAGTGCAAGGACTGCCACGACGTTCACGCTCTGGAAGTCAAAGTGGAAGCCTGCAAGGCCTGTCACAGCGATACCGCACCAGACAAAATCCGCATGGTCGCGACGGACTGGGACGGCGATGGCGACACCACGGAAGGTGTCAAGGGCGAGATCGATACCCTGGCCGAGGCGTTGTATGCCGAGATCCAGAAGTACGCCGAGGGCACAGCCGGCACACCCATCGTCTACGATTCGCACAGCCATCCGTACTACTTTGTGGATGCCGATAAGAACGGCGAGGCCGACAAGGACGACAAGGGTGCTTTAGTGCGCTATGCCGCCTTCACGCCGCGTCTGATGCGAGCCGCCTTCAACTATCAGTATTCACAGAAGGATCCCGGTGCGTTCACGCACAACCCCCAGTATGTTATTCAGTTCCTGATCGATTCGATCGGTGACTTGGGCGGGAGTGTCAGCGGCTACACGCGGCCTGAAATTCCGGCGCAGTAGTTGCGGTGATGTAAGAGGGTAACGGAGACCGGACACTCAGCTAGTGTCCGGTCTTTGTTTTTCAGAACATTCGACACACCCGAAAGGGCGACAGATAGCACTTCGCTCTGCCACATTGCTGCATTACAATCAACCTAATCTAATGATCACGCAGGCTGGAGGCCGCTGGTGGGTACGGCGTACAACATGGTCTTGATTTTCTTCGTCTATGGCCTGGCGTTTTTCTCCATGGGTCTGGCCATTACACTGGAGGCCAATCGCGGCTCAGATGCGCGTCTGCGGCACGGCTTGCGCGCCCTGGCAATCTTCGGCCTCCTGCACGGTAGCCACGAATGGGTCGAGATGTTGGAACTGTTGGAGATGCTACCCGGCCAAGATCTGGATCCGATAGCGTGGCAGACTGCACGCATTGCCATGCTGGAATTCTCGTTCCTGTTCCTTGCCGCGTTTGGAGCCACGCTCTTGCCCCGTGTCAAGGATTTTCGCCGTGCCAGCGTGCTGGTCCCCATCGTGCTGGCGACGATCTGGGGTATCGGCATTGTGGTGCTCCGCAACTTCTTCACCATCGAGACCGGCCTGTGGGATGTGGCCGATGTCTGGACGCGTTACGCCGTGGCCGTGCCCGCGGGTCTGCTGGCCTGCGTCGGTTTGCTCGGACAGTGGCGCGTCTTCAAGAAAGCGGGCATGGAGCGGTTCGGACGAGACGCCCTGCTGGCGGCCGTTGCCTTTGCCCTGTATGGCCTGATTGGTCAGACGATTGTGCGCACCAGCCCGCTGCCGCCTTCGACGGTGATCAACCAGGATCTCTTCTTGCGCACGTTCGGCTTTCCCATTCAACTGTTGCGAGCCGGTGCAGCGGTTGTATCGGCCTGGGCCGTCATTCGCTTTCTGCGATCATTTGAAGTTGAAACACAGCATAAGATCGCTGCGCTGCAGGAAGCGCAGTTGCATGAAGCACAGCGGCGCGAAGCCCTACGCGGCCAGCTACTCAAGCAGGTTGTTTCGGCGCAGGAAGCCGAGCGCCAGCGCATTGCGCGTGAACTGCACGACGCCACCGGCCAATCGCTCACGGCCGTCGGCCTGGGGTTGCGCGGCATTTCGAACACGCTCCGGCAGGACCTGGATAAGGCGGCCGAAAACTTGCATCAACTGGAAGGGCTCGTCGCAAGTTCATTGGACGAATTACAGCGCTTGATCGCCGACTTGCGCCCCTCGCATCTGGATGATTTGGGGCTGCCCGCGGCACTGCGCTGGTATGCTGGCGAAATGCAAAACCGCGTACCATTGGCCATCACGATCGAGATCAACGGCGAGCCACGCCCGATCGATCCGGTGGCCAACACCACTTTATTTCGGGTTGCGCAAGAGGCATTAACCAACGTGATCAAGCACGCCCGGGCCGCCAATGTCGCTGTGCGGCTGTCCTATTTGCCCGCGGTGGTCATGCTGCAAGTGGAAGATGATGGCTGCGGCTTCGACGTCGAGGCTCAGGCGCAACGGCCACAGTGGGGCCTATTGGGCATGGAAGAACGCGCCACTTTGCTAGGTGGGCACGTGGCGGTCCAATCACAGCCGGGACATGGCGCACGGATTGAAATGATGATTCCTTATCACCTTATACCGGAGGTCGGCGATGACAACACGACTGCTGCTCGTGGATGATCACAAAGTAGTGCGATCGGGTTTGCGAATGCTCCTGGAAAACGAGGCCGATCTGACCATCGTCGGCGAAGCGGGCACGGGCCAGGAAGCGCTGCAGCTCGTCGAACAGCTACAACCCGATCTCGTGTTGATGGACATCGGCCTGCCGGATGTATCGGGCATCGAGGTGACTCAGCAGCTTAAACAACGCTGGCCAGCAGTGGCTATTGTGGCGCTGACGATTCACGAGGACGAAGAATATTTCTTCAAGATGCTGCAAGCCGGCGTGAACGGCTACGTGACCAAACGGGCCGCGCCGGAAGAACTACTCACGGCGGTGCGCACCGCCATCGAGGGCGGGGTCTATCTGTATCCGTCGCTGGCCAAGCTGCTGGTCAAAGACTACCTTGCAGGCGAGCGCCCCGATCAACTCGATGGTCTGACTGAACGTGAACGAGAAATATTGACACATCTCGCAGAAGGGGCCAGCAATGAAGTGATCGCCACAACGTTGAACATCTCGCAGAAAACCGTCAGTCGCCATCGCGAAAATATCATGCGCAAACTGAATCTGCATTCGCGCGCCGATCTGGTGAAATACGCCATCCGCAAGGGGATCATTCGCGCATGAGAAACAAGTTGAGCCACACTGCGGCGTGCGGTGTGGCTCAGGTGTTAAAACCCTGGTTGGTCAGAGGCGGTGTTTAGCGGGCGGCCAGATCCTCGGTGTGACCGTTGCGGCGGGCGATGAGCAGGATGCTCAAGATCAGCAGTTGTCCGATGATCATGCCGGCGATTTCCGGCCAGCGCGCCGAACCTTCGATGGCAACTCCGCGCCAGTTCGCCAGCGAACTGACGGCGGTAGTGATGTCACCCAGGTGATTGGTGATATAGGCTGTGCCCACCAAGGCCATCACCGTGAAGGGCAGCGCTAACACCAGCGTCCAAACTGTGGCGTATATTTGTACTTTACGCATGATGACCCTCCTCGTAACTTACCCCG